>JAHFTP010000010.1 GCA_023265495.1 Chlamydiota bacterium | reverse complement strand
AAAAGAAATCGATACCATCGATGGGGAGATAGCCGCCTTATTGCAAAAGAGATGGCTCCTCGCCTCCGACATCGCAGCCTATAAAGAGCAAAACCATCTCCCCATCGTAGATAAGCAAAGAGAAGAAGAAATTCTTACAAGGCTCAAAAAACACTTTGCCTCCCCTTTTCTGCAAGAGTGTGCAGAAAGGTGTTTCTCTAGCATAATTGAGCAATCAAAGCTCGTAGAACAGTTTTCGCAAAAAAGGCAAAACCCCTTCGCAAAGGTGGGCATCATTGGGATAGGGCTCATTGGAGGCTCTATAGCCAAGGCCATCAAAAGTAAAGACCCCTCCGTACAGATATCCTCGCTGAGAAGAGAAGACCAAGATATTGATAGAGCCATGCAATCCCATATGGTAGACACATGCTTCAGCTCTTTGCAAGAGCTCATAGACCACGTAGATGTATTGATCTTATCGCCTCCCCTCTCTTTTATAGAAACTTATGCAAAGGAGATTTCTTCTCTCTCCCAGGGCAGAAAAGAAAAACTCCTCGTCCTAGACGTAGGTAGCATCAAAGAAAGGATTTGCAGCTCTTTTGCAAAGCTCTCGCACGAAGGTGTGGAGTTCGTCGCCACCCATCCCATGGCTGGACGGGAAAAAGGATCGTTTCCCCATAGCTTAGCCTCCCTATTTACAGGAAGGTGCTGGGCACTGTGTCCTCATCCGCATACGACGGAAGAGGCTCTGAATACGGTCAGAGATTTTCTCTGTTTTCTGGGAGCTCACCCGCTCATCGTCACCGGAGAGGAGCATGATAGACATGCAGCATGCATCTCCCATCTTCCCTATATCCTATCCCACGCATTTTTGCAGTTCACTCAGAGAACATGCCCTGAAGCTTTGCAGATGTCAGGCCCCGGCTTTGCCTCCTTTATTAGGCTTGGGCAAGACAGCCCTGAGCTGCATGAAGACATCTATTCCATGAATGGAAATAATATAAGACCTCTCCTACAATCGTTCCTTACCTATTTACAGCAGCAGGAGCACGATGCTAAGTGACGTCATTTTACCTATTACCCCATCAGCGACAGTGGCCATCTTCAACCGGGCAAAAGAAAAAGGAATCAACCAAAAAGTATTTAACTTTGCAGCGGGAGACCCGCAAATCGTATGCGATGCTCACATCATTTCCTGTGCGGAAAAGGAAATTGACACAGGAAAGTGTTGTTACCCACCACTCCGAGGGATTCCCCTGCTACGGAGCCTGGCTACGGAGTGGATGAATACTTCTTACCACGCAAACTACTGCGCAGAAGAATGCCTTGTGACTCCTGGTGGGAAGATGGCTCTGTACCTTACGTTGCAAGCTCTTATCCGCCCGGATGACGAGGTCCTTATTTTATCCCCCTATTGGGTATCGTATCCCGAGATGATCAAGCTCTTTGGAGGCAAGCCCGTCGTCGTCCCCTGTTTAGAAAAAAATGGGTGGAAAGTAGAACTTGGAAAACTATCTTCTGCTGTCACAGCAAAAACAAAGGCTCTGCTCATAAACAATGCATGCAACCCCACGGGCGTCCTCTACACGAGAGAAGAAATCAGTGTCATTGTAGACTTTGCCATAAAAAACAAACTCTGTATCATCTCTGATGAGGTATATAGTGAAATGGTCTATGCAAAAGGGTCTTTTATTTCGTTTTCCTCCCTCTCCCCATGTAGAGACAACCTCGTCGTCATACAGAGCTGCTCCAAAAATTTTGGTATGACGGGGTGGAGAGTGGGTTTTGCTTTTGCCCCTAAAAAATTCATAGATGCTCTCTCCTTGCTTGCAAGTCAGAGCATCACAGCCACATCGTTTGCTGCGCAGCATGCAGCGATCGGCGCCTTAGAAAATAAAGAGAGTCTATCGGCACACATTTGCACGTTGATGAAAAAAAGAAGAGATCTATTTTTTCTCTCGCTAAAAAACCATTTTGCAAAAGATTTTCTTCTTCCTCCCTCCTCTCTCTATCTTTTTGTCTCGCTAAAGCAGCTGGGGATCGAGGGGATGGACTGCACCACCTTTTGCGAAAGGCTCCTTGAAGAGGGCTGCGTCGCTGCGGTGCCAGGGATTGCTTTTGGGTGCGAAGGATATGTCCGTTTTGCCTTTGGCGAATCGGAAGAGGACATCAAACAAGGGGTAGAGGCTCTGGCTAAGGCATGTAAGGAGATAGGAAAAAAAGATGGGTAGAATAGAAAAAGAAATCCTCCTTGCCGAGGAAAGAAAAAAAACAAGGGTAGTCATAACCGAGTCAATCCTAGCAGATCCCTCCTTCATGAGAGAGCTCCTGTCTTTAGCGCCACAGTGGGTAGTCATCACAGATAAAGCCGTAGAGAAAACCTATGGACAACAAATAGAGAAGGCCTTTTTACCTTACAACATTTCCCCTCTTTTCTTATCGATCCCGCCGGGAGAGTCCTATAAAAGCAGGGAGAGCAAAGCATTTTTAGAAGATCAGCTCATAAAAAGTGGGAAGACAAAAGATACAGCGATCCTAGCTTTGGGCGGAGGCGTTATCAGCGACCTTGCCGGCTTTGTTGCGTCGACATACTGTAGAGGGATCCCCTTTGTTATCCTGCCAACGACGCTTCTCTCCATGGTTGACGCCTGCCTCGGCGGAAAGACAGGAGTAGATGCCTGCGGCATAAAAAATATCATAGGGTCGTTCTACCCTCCCTCTCTTATAGGGATAGACCCTCTTTTTTTATCTACCTTGCCGCCTAAGGAGTTTCGAAGCGGCCTTGCCGAGGTAATTAAAGCAGCACTTATCGCAGACCCCGCTCTTTTTTCCTATTTGCTCTCCTCGCGCGAAAAAATCCTGGCAAGAGATCCACACTCTCTGCAGCATATCATTGATATAAGCCTTACAATCAAACAAGAGATCATAGAAAAGGATCCCAAAGAGCAGGGATTACGGAGGGTCCTCAACTTAGGGCATACCATAGGCCATGCGATAGAAAGTATAGAGTCGTTTACACTGACCCACGGCGAAGCTGTGGCCATTGGGATCGCCATGGAAGGATATATAAGCACTAAGATGGGACTACTTGCGGAAGATGAGCTCCATCAGATAGTATCTCTGTTAAAGCTGTATGGATTCCCACTTGTCCCTCCTTCGAAGATCGATCTCGCTGCGCTGATATCGATTATGAAGCTAGATAAAAAAAGTGTGAAGGAAGGCCCTCGCTTTGTGCTGTTAGAAAAGATAGGGAAGGTCTTTTCCTTTGAGGGGAAGTACTGCACCTTTGTAGATAGAGAGATTTTACGCGAAGCTCTTAATTGGATATATGCATGAAAAAGTGGATGATTAACAAAAGCTCACTTCATGGGAGCATACGCATACCGCCATCTAAGTCGCAGACATTAAGAGCGCTAACGTTTGCTTTTATGGCTAAGGGAAGATCAAGGATCTTGCACTATCTCGACTCCCCCGATACATGGTCTATGGTACGGGCACTAGAGCTGTTCGGCTGCAAAATCCATAAAGACAGCACCTACTTGGATGTGATCGGATGCGCCGGCAAGATCCACTGCGCAGAAGATGTCATCGACTGTGGCAACTCAGGCCAGGTGCTCCGTTTTCTTGGGGCTTTAAGTGGCTTGAATCACACATACACCATTTTTACCGGAGACCACTCGATTCGCCATAGCAGGCCCGTGCTTCCCCTGCTGGGCGCAATGAAAGATTTAGGGGCTTTTGCCGAGTCGATGAGACAAGATGGGCTCTCCCCTATTATCATCAAAGGGCCTATGAGCCCCGGCTTTGCCACACTATCCGGAGAGGATTCGCAGCCTGTATCGGCCCTGCTCATCGCCTGTTCTTTCTTGGAGGGGCAGACACAGCTGACCGTTACAAACCCGGGAGAAAAGCCTTGGATTGACCTGACGCTACATTGGCTCACGCGCTGTGGTATTGCTTTTACCAATCATGATTACAAAAAATATGTCCTCTTCGGCGGCGCCCACTATAACGGCTTCTCCTATGAGGTGCCGGGAGATCTGTCTTCCGCTTCTTTTCCCATCGTTGCAGCCCTGGTTACCAAGTCTGAGCTGCTCGTAGAAAATATCGACCTCACAGATAAGCAAGGAGATAAAAAACTCATTACCATCTTACAGCAAATGGGCGCACAAATAGAGATAGACGAGAAGAAAAAGACCGTTTTAGTCAAAAAAAACTCTCACCTCCAAGGCAAAAAAATCGATATCAATGATTGCATTGACACCATCACCATCTTAGCTGTCGTCGGCTGCTATGCAGAAGGGACTACAGAGATTGTCAACGCATCGATTGCTCGCAAAAAAGAATCTGACCGCATCTATGCCATCGTCAAGGAGCTGAGAAAGATGGGCGCCGACATGGAAGAAAAGCCCGATGGCATCGTTATCCGCAGCTCCCCGCTCCACGGCGCTTTGGTATTTTCCCATAAAGACCATAGGATGGCTATGTCTTTGTCCGTTGCGGGGCTGGGGGCGAAGGGAGATACCATTGTAGAGGATGTGGAATGTGTGAATAAGACATTCCCCTCTTTTCTCCAAGATTTCCAACATATAAAAGGGGCCATCCAAGAATACTTATGAACCTCATTTTATTCGGATTCAAAAAATGTGGAAAAACCTACTACGGCATCAAAGTCGCAAGAAGGATGCACATGCAATTTATCGATATAGACAACGTGATCGAAGAGCAGTATTGCAAAACGTATCATGAGACGCTCCTCTCTCGCGACATCATGAAACGACATGGGGAAGCATTTTTTCGCGAGCTGGAGACAAAGGCCCTTGCCACCCTATCTCATATAAAGAACGCTGTCATCGCCGTAGGAGGAGGATCTGTTCTTCTCCCACAAAATGTGAACTTCCTCGAGCAAATAGGAAGTTTAGTCTATCTCAAAGCGCCCAAAGAAGTGTTAAAAAAGAGGATCTTTACAGGCGACCTTCCCGCCTATTTTGACCAGCAGCACCCGGTTGCTTCGTTTGAAAAAATGTATGAAGAGAGAAAACCCATCTATGAATCTATCCCGGCTTTCTGTATAGATACAGAAAACAAGAGAGAAGACCAAATTTTAACAATGCTCTGTGAATATATGGATAGCGTGAGGGCAAGTTATGGCGAGTAATTCGTTTGGCCTAGTATTTACAATCACCACCTGGGGGGAGTCCCACGGCAAAGCCTTAGGCGTCGTTATCGACGGCTGCCCTGCGGGCCTGCCTTTAAGTGAAGAAGACATCAATAAAGAGCTCGTCCTAAGACAAGGGGGCAAGTCCCCCTATACGACGCCGCGAGGAGAAGAGGACAGAGCGGAGATTTTCTCCGGCGTCTTTGAAGGGAAAACCACCGGCGCACCTATTAGCCTCGTCATTTTCAATAAAGAAGCAGACTCAAGCAAGTATGAGCCGATCAAGAACCTTCTCCGCCCCGGACATGCTAACTATACCTACTTAGAGAAGTATGGCATCTTTGACTACAGGGGAGGAGGGAGATCCTCTGCTAGGGAGACCGTTTGTAGAGTGGCGGCAGGAGCTGTTGCTAAAAAAATCCTTGCCCACTATGGCATACAGCTCGTCGCCTATATCAAAGAGATCGGCGGAATCGCTGCAAAGGAACAAGACATCTCCAACATACAATTTTTACGAGAAAAAATGCTGCAAAGCCCTCTCTTCTGTCCCGACCCCGAAGCTACATTGCAGATGATCCAAAAGCTAGATAAAGTCAAAGAAGAGGGAGACTCCCTCGGAGGGGTGGTGGAGCTCGCAGCAACAGGCCTTCCACCAACGCTTGGAGACCCTGTATATGAGAAGTTAGAAGCAAACCTAGCCAAGGCGATGCTTTCCCTTCCTGCCACAAAAGGAGTCGAGTTCGGCTCCGGCTTTGCTGCGGCCAGGATGAAGGGCTCAGAGCATAATGACAGCTTCTCCTTAGATGAAAAAGGCAAGGTCTGCACAAAGACTAACTTTGCCGGAGGCACACTAGGAGGGATCAGCACAGGCATGCCTCTGCAGCTGCGCGTGGCATTTAAACCCACCTCTAGTATAAAAAAAGCACAAGACACACTCTCCACAGACAAAGAGAGGGCGACATTCCTACTCCCTGAAGGCTCTCGCCATGACCCTTGTGTCACAATACGAGCTGTGCCCATCGTCGAAGCCATGGCCGCTTTAGTCCTCGTCGATGCACTGCTACTTGGCCGCTGTGCTAGGCTTTGACCTATATTTTTAAGTGCTTAGCAAATTCATAGCTAATAAGCGCCATCGATTCACTATTTTTATAAGCATCTTCCTGATGAGAAAGTTTAAGCAATGCTTTGCCTCCATCCGCCTTGGCTAAATTGGCTACGAGGTTAAGAACTTCTTTTTCAGAATCGCCAAAAATGCCTAGATTGGCAGTTCCTATGTTTTTTAAGGTGTGGCTGTCCGCTTGAATCAATACGCCCTCGTGGAGCATGAAATAAATAAGGTTTTCATATTGTTGCGGGCAGGGACCATATTCCAAGTGAGCATATCTCGCACCGGTAATGCTCACACCATAGAGTTGATAATGTTTGAAATCTGCGTAGAACAAAGCTTTGTTCAAAAAAAGAGGGCTTTTCGCAAACTCTATGAGATATCGAACTGCTTGCTTAAAAAGCTCCCAGCTAAAGCGTCGATTCCCACTATATACGTCAGGAGGGTGGCTTTTCCAATGAACACTGAGGGCGCTATATTCTGCATAGGCCTCATCACATTTTAACCGTATGTGTTCATCTTGGCCTACATCTTGTACAAAATACGTCTCCCAGCGTTTGATGCTCGCTTCTCCAACCTTTAAATAATTGGCAAATGCAGCTTGTGACATGCCAAACAACGAGCGAAAACTGACAATTTCCGCAGAGGTCAATAATCCATGCGCCTTGCGATATGCATCTGCAGTCGTTTTTCTTAGCTGACTCATTTGTTCATCGTTCATAAGTGGAGTATGACACTTAGTGCAAATCATCGCAGGAACAACCACTTCGACTTCTTCTCCCTTCACTTCCGGACTAAATCGACAGTTTTTTGCTTCAAACTCATCTCCATCACAATGTAAACATCTCATAACTGACCTCTGCTAATATGTAGAGATACGTAATAATACCTACCTTCTTTCAAAGCAAATTTAATATACATTTTTTTACCAAGCTTCATACTGTCCCAACAAAAGGCAAACAGCTCTTGATTTTCTATAGCCTTCTCGTAAGACCTTTGAGGAGGTCTTCCACCGGCGTAATCCTTGGGGCTTATCTCGTCTAACAGCTCTAGGATCAACTTCCAAATCTGGCTCGGAGATTCTATTCCTAATTCGTAGAGCTCTCCCACGGCCTTATTTAGATTGCTGTATACCCCACTTTTCTCAATCAAGGCAGCCTTAGCGGCTTTAATTTTCTTATTCAGTTCCCCATCTAAAGGTCGATTTTTATACATACCTTCCTAAGATCGAATTATAGCATCATATGATATTAAAAATCCAGGTAAAAAATCAATAAAATACATCAACTGCTTGATTTTAAGATTGTTAAATAAAAGAACGGGGGAGCAACTAGAAGATGAGAGTAGAGATGCCCTATTAGATGAGTACTCAAGGCAGGAAAAATCACAATACCTCTACCTACAGAGGTAGACTCAATTGCGAGACGCTATGGTCCGGTTGCTGCTCTTATGGACAAATTCTTCAAAGGCCTTCGAGAAGAGTCCAAAAGCACTCCCTATCCAGAGGCGCTGCTAGCAAAAACTCGAAGAAAAGGAAAATTTCACCCTTTAAGTATAGGCAAAGGCTCCCATGTAATAAAGGGCTTAATTCGGTTTTTGTATCTGCCTAGGTCGTCGTAATGCAAGACATCATATACAGAATCATCTTCATGAAAATGTTGATTGGCTCTATGTAAAGAGTCGAAACAGGGCACAATGCCAATATTATCCTGTCCTAAGAGTCTCTTGCGAATACCTTCCGGATCATCAATTGTGATTGGCAATCCAGCCTCGTGAATAGCCAAAAACATACAAATTGTTTCCTTTAACCTACTGAAGGAACGGCCGCAAAGCCGCACGACAAAGCCCTCTTTACCATACGAAGGACGGGATACAGAAAGGTTAATATGTGTAGTATTTCCCCCGCGCTTGATTTCCCAGGGATGTCCTCCCATTGTTTTTTTTGGATGCTTGCCATCAATCCAATCTGCAAATTCCTCTTTAGAGTCCCCTGCAATTTTTAATAAACCTTCATCTCTACCATCTGCATAGCGTTCATACATTTGTCGCCCGGACAAATTCACCTCAACATGGTCATCCTTTCTTTTCCCTGCGATGTACGCAATTTTGCAATATTGGAAATAATCGTCTGCAGTCATAGAAGGCAGAGTGGCATGGTGATAATCTCTGACATCCCCTTGCTCTACTAGTTTGATGAATTTTTTTACTTTAGCTTTGCCCAGTTCCTGATCAATTCGATACAGATCTGCAAGCGATGCCCAGACAAGAGAATTTCTTACGATGCCATACCGACGATTGAGAGGGTAGGATAACCACACTTGTCTATTGGCTTTAATCCAGTCTTTTTTCACAACTTTGAGCCAGTTGCGGGCGGAAGAGATAAGACCATCCCACCCTTTTGCAGGGTCTTCGTCTCTATGCGAAGAGCCGAATGACGGGGCGACCTGAATACCTGTATTCTTTTGCATTTCCAAAGTGCACAGCTTTCCATCCATATGTCCAATATAGAAAGTGTCTCTGTATTTTGTCATACGCATGTGATGATAGGCAGCCGGGCGCGCTGTCTTATGAGGAAAAATGACATTCCATATATGGTCGATGCTCTCGATTGTGTAATCAAATAGCTTCAACTCTGCAATCAAACCATATACATTTTCTTCGAAGTGCTCATTCATAACTGTCTCCAATTTTGTATTGACAGTTTAGCAAAATTACGTTTTCTATCCCTCACAAAATCATTTAGGCTTCTCTTATCAATACAACTAAGTTTTGGCACTTGTAGACTTACATCGGATAAGGACTTTTTTTCCTTGGAAAGCAAGTCCCATAGATAAGATTTTGCCTACTCCACGATCAAGAAGCTCTCTAGCATACTGTTTATCTTCAATTTGTTTAAGAGCGGCCTCTACTCCGACAGCTAAATCGGTACGGTCAGAGACATCCATTTTCTTAAACTCGAGGATGATGCCTAACTCTTTAGGGTTTTTAGGAATGAGCATAACGTCATATCTACCATAGCCACTTTCTCGATTAGACTTAACTTCATACTTGTCATGAAGTCCAATTAGCAGTCCTAAAACGAAAGCATGGTAGATCTTTTCCGGCTCGTTAGCTCCGACGTCAAAGACACTCACAGAAGAGAGGATAAACTTTTGGAATAGCTGAGAAAATGTGTCCACATCACCAGAGATAAGGCTCTGTAAAAGCAGATGATATTCCGATTCTACTATGCTACTTTTAAACCAGCCTAAGATGATAGACTTAAATAACTGCTCCACTTCGACATTCGGTATTTGCATTTTGCATGGAGTCCCATAGCTAGAAGAGCCGGCAACGGTTACGTATCCACTAAAGAGAAACAAGGACCACACGACATCTGCATTTTTCTCTAGATCAGAAAATACGATTCCTTCTTCAATTGTTTTCTCGATATAGCCACCCCTTAGAAGTTCTTCTACATCCATTTTTAGATCGTAAGACCCCTTTGTGATGAGCTGTTTTATGAGGGCATTATCGCTCGTATTTACCCAGTAGGGAGTGAGCTGACCATTCGCCTCGATGCATTTTAGTACCGACCAAGGATTATATATCCCCTCGCAAGACCCGATCCGATACCCATCGTACCACTGCCTGATTTCTGGAAGCTTATGAGCTAGGTCGAACTCTTGCAAAAGAGCTTCTACCTCATCTTCCAAAAGGCCGAATTTGTCGCCAAAGGTCTCGCTGAGCAGGGTGAACGTGCTGATATTATTAAGTCCTGAAAAAATGCTCTCCTTTGCAATACGTAAAATGCCTGTAAGGACACCCCGTTCTAAAAAACCATTATCTTTAAGTCCGGCAGATAGCCAGTTGCGTAAGAAGGAGATAAGCGTATCGTAATATTCCCCTACATAAGCTGCGTGAGCCGGAGCATCATATTCATCAATGAGAAGGACCACTCTCTGACCATGGTAGCGATGTAGCCATTCGGTTAAAAGAAGAAGACTTTGCTCTATTAGAGCTTGGTCATCTTCTTTTCTAAGGATTTTACGATAATCCTCTTTTTCTTCTTCATCGAGAGTATCTCCTTCCAGGAGGTATTTATGTCTTCTAAATTCCGCGGCTACAACTCTACGAAAAATCTCATAGGTCTGCTCCCAGGAAGCTTGTTTGACATCTTTAAGCGAAAGAAAAATGACAGGAAATTTCCCTTGCAAAGCTCTGCATTTTTCGTCTTTCCAAATACGCAACGAGGAAAAAAGAAAACTATGATCCTCCTCTGTTTTTTCAAAGAAATACCGAAGCATGGAGAGATTGAGTGTTTTACCAAAACGGCGCAGGCGAGGAATGAAAGAAGCAACGGTTCCCTTTTCTACAAGTTCTTGAATTAAAAGCGTTTTATCTACATACGCATAGCCTTCCTCAATCATTCTTTTAAAATCGCTAATGCCGATAGGAAGTGGTTTTGTCATAATTCACCGTTTTATAAACCTAAAAAACAGGCATGCCTCAACTCTCTTAAAGAAAACAGAGGAATATTCAAGGAAAGAAAGGCAAACACTACCTATCACTTTTTAGGAATTTTTTTGCTTTCCAAAACTTGAGCCCCTGAAAAAAGAACTCTTCAGGTTCCTTAGTAAAGACCATCTTCTTTTTCGTAAAAGGATGCACAAATCCCAGGTGGGCTGCATGTAGATAGACCCTTTTCCCATAAGAGATACTAGCCTTATACTTTTTGTCGCCAAGGACCGGATGCCCCGCCTTAGACGCTTGGACGCGTATCTGATTTTTTCTCCCTGTTTCTAAGGTTACTTCTAGTAACGTAGTCTCAGAGGCTCTTTGGAGCACTTTAAAATGGGTGATGGCCAGCTTTCCTCTGCCGGGATGGTCTGAGCTAAATACATGATAGGCATCAACCTCTTCGAGATAACTTTTCCATGTCCCTTGATCTTCTAATACATTCCCTTCGACAATGGCGTAGTATTTCCTTTCGATAGAATGTACTTCAAACTGCTTTTTTAAATCCTCTTTCGCCTCTTCATTATACGCAAAGAGCATCACCCCAGAAGTTTCTCTATCAAGCCTGTGCACGGGATAGACTCTCCTCGAATGAAATCGCTGCTTTAAAAAACTGTGCACATTGAAAAAAGGGTCGAGCTCCGTGGCCACACTCAGCAGCCCTTCCGGCTTATAAAGGCAAATGAGATGATCATCTTCAAAAAGCACTTCTATGCCGTGATCCATGTAATGTTTTCGCTCAGTGAGAGAAAGGACTTCTCCCTGGCGGACTTTTTGTTTACCATCTTTTACTACCTTCCCCTCCAGCTCAATTCTCCCCTCTTTAATCCAACTGCGAATGGTGTTTTTTGAGCTATCCGTAGCAAGGGTTATAAGGGCCTCTAGAAGAGTAGAATCTTGGGGTGCTTTCCAGTGCATGACTTTTTTCCTATTAAAAGAGAAGGAGTATACCAAATTCTGCAGTAAAAGAGAAGGTGATTATAAACAACTTAAAATAAATCAGTTACATGCATTCTAAAAAGGGAGCAGGCCCCCTTTTGATTCCCTTCTTGTTTTTGGAAAATAGAATATAACAAGCTTATACAAAACGACTTAAGATTATTCCATCAGATGAGAAAATCGATATTTAGCCTTGCAATGGATACCCTCTATCAGCTATACCTATCTTTTTACCTCAATTTTTTAAGGAGCATTTATGGAGACTACAAAAGAAAAAGTCAGCTACTGCATTGGATTAGAAACAGGAAAAAACCTCAAACAACAATTTTCTGATATGGACGTTTCCCTGCTGAGCCAGGGCATCCAAGATGCCCTCTCCGATACTCCACCTAGGCTCTCTACAGAAGAGATACGATCTATACTGGTTGCCTTAAGAAACCAGATCCAATCCCAACAAAAACAGTTTGTCACCAAGCTCTCTGAGCAAAATAAGCAAGAAGGTGAGGCCTTCCTAAGTAAAAATAAAAGTGGCGAAGGCATTGTTGCACTATCCAATGGCCTGCAATATAGAGTTCTTAAACAAGGAAGTGGAAATAAACCCTCCCTATTTGATGTCGTAGAAGTGCATTATAAAGGTAGTTTCATCAATGGCAAAGTATTTGACAGCTCCTATGATAGGGGCGCACCGCAAGCACTCCCAGTAAGTAGGCTTATCCCCGGATGGTCAGAAGCGCTGCAGCTGATGCAAGTAGGAGATAAGTGGCAGCTCTATATCCCCTCTTATTTAGCCTATGGAGAACAAGGATTCGGCCCCGATATCGGCCCTAACTGCACCCTGATTTTTGAGCTAGAACTCCTCTCCATCAATCCGGCTCCTAAGCAATAATCTCTATTGTAGCAATAGGAATACAGAGCAGGTGTTCCTATTGTTTTGCCAATTTATTTTATTTTCCTGATTAGCTCTATTTTTTAAATAATATTGTTGAAATATTACATTTTATAAATTAATACAAAAGATAAATAGACACTATTACACTTTTGTATGCAATGAAGCGAACACTCATTATTTTTTCTTCTACTCTTCTGCTTCTCAGCGGATGTGTGTCTCTATCTGAAAAAGAGCAAAGGGCGCATTTGATGCAACCTTCTTCTCTGCAAGAGAGCGTGCAAGACTCGCTAGCCTCCGGCTATTTTCAGGAGGGAGCTTGGCCTGATAAAGAATGGTGGCAGACATTTTCTTCCGATGAGCTAAATGCCCTGATGGCGGAGACCCTGCAAGCCAACCCCACCTTGTTAAGTGTTAAGTACAGGGTAGAGCAAGCAAGGCAAGAGACGAAGATCGCCAAAGCCCCTTTATTTCCTTTCCTTTTCTTTGACTACAGCGAAAACTGGGGGTATTTGAGCCAAAACGGTCTCTACAGAGCGCTGAACCCCGACGTTCCTTTAAATGGCAATCTACTCGATCTCTCTTTAGCCTTTACGTATGAATTTGATTTTTGGGGGAAAAATGCTAACCTCTTTCATGCCGCACTTGGCAGAGAAAAAGCAGAGACGGCAGAAGATAGCGAGGCCACACTGCTTATTTCCACAGCTGTGGCGCAAGCATTCTTTGCACTCAAAGTGCAGCTTGGCAAAAAAGAGCTTCTCACCTCACTACTCGAGGTGAAGCAAGACATCTATGACTTGCAGAGGCTTCTCCGGGACCATGCGCTCTCCTCCGAGCTTATCCCTCTTTTTGGAGATGAAGAAGTTCTAGAGATAAAAAAGCAAGTCATCGGAATAGAAGAAGAGATCGCCGTTACTAAACACCAAATCAACGCCCTGGCGGGAAGAAGCCCTGACACATCTATCCCCATCCGTAGCAGCCTCCCCCTCTTCCCAGAGAAGATTGCTCTCCCCACAAATCTATCGATAGACCTCCTCGCGCGGCGGCCTGATCTCATGGCCCAGATATGGCGTGTGGAGGCCCTCGCTCACGAAGTGGGCGCAGCCAAAGCAGATTTTTATCCTAACATCAACTTAACAGCGCTCGCCGGTCTAGAAGCCTTTGGCTTTGCCAATCTATTTAAAGGATCGAGTAAAACGGGGTCCCTGCAGCCGGCCATTCACCTACCTATCTTCACTGCAGGCTCTATCAAAGCCAATGTCCGAGCAAAAAAGGCAGCCTTTGACGCTGCCGTCTATGAGTATAACAACCAACTTTTGCAAGCGGCAAAAGAAGTGGCAGACCTCCTTGTCATGACGAGGGCTGTCCACGAAAAAAAACAACAGCAAGAGCAGATCATCGAAAGCGCAGCAAAACGACTGGACATCACTGCGATCAACCTTAGCAAAGGGCTTGACAATCAGATACAAGTATATATGCTCAAGCATGAGGTCCTTGTAAAGAAGCTGCAACTACTCGATCTCGTCTATACGCAATTTGCCTTGTATATCAGACTGATGAAAGCTATGGGCGGCGGCTATGAGTCGCCTTACCATCTCCCGCTTCAAGCAGAGGAAGGCTCTTCATGACAGATGCAACACCATTGGCAAAAAAAAGGAAAAAACTCTCTCTATGGTATTGGGGCGCAGTCCTCGCGCTCACTGTGGCGGCTCTTCTTTATTGGTGGTTTGTTTGGCGTCTAGAGGAGTATACCGATGACGCCTACGTTGAGGGCAATATGGTAATGATCACTCCACTGATCCCGGGATTTGTCCAGTCTATCCACTCTGACGACACCTATCTCGTAGAAAAAGGACAATTGCTTGTAGAAATGGACGCAACCGATGCACATATCTCCTTAGAAAAGGCGAACGAGCGCCTGGCACAAACGGTAAGACAAGTCTGTCAAATGTTTCATCAGGTCTTTGCTTACCGAGCAGAAATAGAAATGAAAAAAGCAGAGCTCATCAAGGCAGCGCAAGACTATGAACATAGAAAAGGTGTGATAGATGCCGGCGGCGTTTCACTAGAAAACTTTGAACATGCCGTCGCAGCCCTGCGCAGTTCGTTCTTCAGCCTGCAAATGACAGAGTCGCTACTAGAGAAATCTCTTTCTCTCATACAAAATACAAGTATCAGAGAACATCCTCTAGTGATAGAAGCAGCGCAGCTAGTGAGAGATGCCTACGTTCAGCTCTATCGCTGTAAGATCTATTCTCCGGTCAGAGGACTTGTAGCACAAAGGACAATTCAAGTAGGGATGCATATCGATGCGGGGGTTCCTCTCATGGCTGTCATTCCCCTAGACCAAATATGGGTGAATGCCAACTACAAAGAAACGCAGATGAAAAAAATGAGAATAGGACAAAGAGTTAAAATCACCTCCGATCTCTATGGCAGTGATGTCCTTTTCCACGGCAAAGTCGTGGGATTGCCGGGCGGCGCAGGAAACGCTTTCTCCCTCCTTCCCCCTCAAAACCTCTCGGGAAACTGGATAAAAATTGTGCAAAGGCTCCCTGTGAGGGTATCTCTTGACCCCGATGAAATAAGCAAACACCCCCTGCGCATAGGCCTTTCCTTAGAAACGAGAGTCGATATCAGAGAAGAGGAAGGACTGCTCGTCCCCGAAGGGGGAGAAACCTCTCCTCTTTACCAAACAAATATCTTTGCCTTGGAAGAACAAGGAGATCTTCTCCTTACAGAGCAAATTATTTCTGCCAACCTGGACCCCACATTAAGTGAGTACGCTTCTGAGCCTTTCCTTATCCCCATGGGCGAAGATGAATAAAACCCCTTTTAGCGCTATCTTGGCTCTTTTTATCTCGATGTTCGTCGCTGTGCTCAATTACATGCTCACCACGATGGCATCGCCCTATATTGTAGGAGACCTTGGCGCCAGCACAGACATATCGACCTATACAATCTCTTTCTTTGCTATGGGCAATGTCTTAGGATTTCCTTTGGTTAGCCCCATAGCCCGCAAGATCGGATATAAAAGACTCCTTGTGATTTCCGTTTGCTTTTTTTTGCTGGTCAACAGCGCCTGCATCCAAGTCCATCACTATCCATTATTTATTGGGCTACGTTTCTTGCTAGGCATTTTTGCCGCCCCTCTATTTTTAGCGGCGCAAGAGATCTTATTTGCCCTTCCAGAAATGAAAGAGAAAAATCATTTTCTTCCCATCATTGCTCTGATTACTGCCGTTACCCCCGTCATCGGCGCCTGCGTAGGAGGATGGCTCTCTTACGACTATGACTGGAGAGGGAATTTTCTGATCAATATCCCCTTGCTTATCTACGTACTGATTTTTATAGGAACGAATTTCGAAGAACCACAAATACCATACAGCAAAAAACCCACAGACTGGATAGGGTATATGTTCTTTGTTTTGTCTGTTGTATCCATTAACGTCTTTATTATCATGGGACAAGAGCTCGACTGGTTTCGCTCTTCTTTTCTTTCCTTTCTTTTTGCTGTTGGAGTTGTCTGTTTTCTCTTTTTTCTTCTTTGGGAGCTCCACCACGAAAACCCTATTGTTGACTTGTCCTTGCTTACAAAAAAGACCTTTCGCTTTTCGCTCTTACTCCTCTTTTTTTTATTTTCTTCCTACACAGGAATGATCTTGCTGCTCACTCTTTGGCTCAATCTATTTGCCAACTACACCCCGATATGGATTGCCATTCTCCTAGGACATATGGCCCTAGCAGGAATGTTTCTGACTCTCTTTGTAGATAAATGGCTCTATCGGATCAACCCCATGATTCCTCTTGCTGTTGCGCTCTTTCTTTTTATTGTTTCCTGCTTTCACACGACCACATTCAACGTAGAGGTCAACTTCGGCAGGATCTCTTTTTCTCGGATACTTGCGGGCTTCAGCCTCGCCCTTTTCCTCATGCCCCTGCTACGCATTTCCTTACTCGGCATCCCTAAAGAGAAAACAAGTTCTGCTCTTTGTTTCTTCCACGTCATACGGATCCTATCAGGAGGTCTTGGCGCTTCCGTCTATACCACACTGTGGTATAGAAGAAGAGTGTTTTTTCATGAGAGGCTAGGGGAAGATCTCACCCCCTACTCCCCCGTCACAGACGGCTACTTTGCTGCCGCAAAAAACTTGCATTTGCAAGGAGCTGCAGCAGAAGTAGAGCTCTCAGACCTGCTAGACAAACAATCTACAGCCCTTGCACTAGAAGACACGTTCTATCTCATGTCCTGGCTTATGGTAGGACTTGCCCTGTATTTCCTATGGAATACTATTTATAAAAAACGACTTTTCTCAATGACAGGCTGAAAATAGTAGAGGACATTGTTCCCTGATTTTTATTGTATCGCGCACGCAGAACTGCTTTGCGAAGAAAGCGCCGACTGTGTTGATGAGCTCGTCCCCCCTCCGGACACCGGGAACACTTCTGTTATGTGAGATAGAGCATCTTTTCTGTCGTCTTCTAGAGAGATTCTACTTGCTACTTTTCTAGCTTTAGCTGGATTATTTTTGGCAACCCAAGCAAAAGACAGTTGAGAGTTCACACCGTCTTGATCCGCTCTCTGAGGTATTAGTGCAGATAGTACTTCCGCGTCTTCCAAACGGTTGTGGCTGATCAGCGCACTGCAGACACGAGCTAAGGTGTTAGATCGATGGCTGACATCTTTTATGTTATTGGTCTCTGCCTTGGCTCTATCTAAATTGTCTCTATAGATCCATGCGTCGACAATACTCATGAGCGCTGTATCTTTATCTTGCTCGTTTGTGATGCTTTCTGCTAGAGCCTCTGCCGTGCCCATATCTTCTGCACATATCCAGCTAGATACGCGCACGACGTCCACACTTTCTTCAGGGGATGCCGGGTTTCCCAATGTCCTTGCAAGGATCTGTATACATTGGATTTGCTTTCGACAAGGGATAAATGGCTTAGAAAGATCCGTGTTAAAAGATTCTATGGAAGGAAGTACATCCATCAAGATCTTACGCACGGCCCGGGTGATGTGGGTCTCTTCCGTTAAAGGGCGAGGATCGATAAAAATATCGGTGGCCCCTTCCCCACACCGGGCAAGGTAGTCTGTAAAAATATCTAGGACCTTTTTCGATGGTTCTCTGACATGTTGCTGCATTTCTGACTGGGCTAGTGCCTTATAAAACCCTTTGGAAACGATCGATAAATTTTGTTTGCCACTGTAGATAGTCTCTCCCGTTGCAGGGTCTACGAAACCACCTCCAAGCAGGTAACTAAAAATGTGCGGGAGATAATAGGTATTTGTTCCTATTGCTGTCATTGTATGTCCTTCTTTTCAGACCCCGGGCCCATTGTATCTGTAGTTACCAGAAAACCTTATCTTAATAACAATTATTAATTTAAATATAATAATATATTATTTACACATTAAAAGTAAATTAAAAAAAATCTTTTCATTTTATGTTTTTAAATATACATTTTATGCAATAAAAAATTTGTTACAACGAAAATAGGATTATACCAGATCTAAAGCCGTTGAAATTCAGTCGATTAGTGAAATATAAGTAAAAAAATATTTACAAAATGCAAAAAAGCCACAAAACGCACAGAATCACATTATAAATTGAATTCAAACAATATATCTAATACAATATTGATTCATATTAAGGGAGAAAACTAAAATGACAATCACACCCACTACCTATGCCCTTCCCCCTTTATCCCATATTGTTAACTATCACAGAGAACACCCCCCCACCTCTACGACACCTACATCTCCAACAGCTCTGCAAACATCTGAAAGTGAACAGAATAAGATAGAATCCTTTCTTCGCTACCTGCACCACCGCGGGTCGGATAAACAGCTCAACGATAGTTTTACCTCCCTATCTACAGAAACCAAAGAGACTATGTATTGGAGTGTTTGGATAGAAGATGGCTGCCCTAGCGCTACGAACTATGGGCAAGAAACATTGCAAAGAGATTATCACAAACTCCTGTCCATTACCCGTCCTTACCTCTGCTC
>JAHFTP010000122.1 GCA_023265495.1 Chlamydiota bacterium | reverse complement strand
TTTTTTCATTTGTGACCACAAGCAAAACCCCCTCACAGTCTTTTCCTTTATACAGTCCATATTGGGGGCGAAAATAAAATGGCTGGAAATGCACGCCCGGCAATTTTTGTGCATTTAAACTACTAGCGAACTTATCTGCTCGAATCCAAGGAGCTCCTACAATTTTAAATGGCAAGGTATACCCGATACCAATGCTGACTAAACTGAGCTCTCCGAGCATCCCTGTTGTTGCATAAAATAAAGGGGTATCTGCCTCAGGGATATGTGGACTTGTGGGGATCCAGGCAAGGTGTGTATCTTTAAAAGACATTTCTCTTTTCCAACCTTTCATGGGGACGACTTTTAAATTACACCCGATTTTATATTCTTGATTAAAAAAGCGAGCGAGCTCTCCTATAGTCATTCCGTGGCAATAAGGAACGTTGACATACCCAATAAAGGATCTCCACTTGTCCTGCAACATAGGCCCATCGACGATCAGTCCATTAATCGGGTTGGGACGGTCGAACACAATCACCGGAATATGTTTCTTGGCCGCCTGCTCCATCACATAAAACAGCGTGGTACAAAAGGTATACGACCTACACCCGATATCTTGTATGTCGAAAATGAGCACTTGCACATTAGCTAGCATCTGATCTGTCGGACGCCTTGTCTTACCATGTAAGCTATAGACGGGAATGCCCTGTATTTTTTCTTCTTTTTCTATGAGCTCTGCAGCATAAGCATGGCCTGTAAGCCCATGTTCTGGAGTAAAAATTGCACTAAGGGTGAGCTCATTTTGCGCTTGGAGAAAAAGATCCAACGTAGGGTGGAGCTTCCCGTCAACTCCCGTATGATTGGTGACCAGACCCACTTTTTTCCCTTTTAACTGTTTGCAATACCCTTCTGCAAAAAACACATCCACGCCGAGATCTATTTTTTTTCCATGGGAAAAACAAAGAACAGGAATAAAAAAAGTGATGACAAACAGAAATGCACGCATCGCCCACACTAATTGCAAAGGATTTTTTCTTAAGACAAATAAATCACAATAAACCCTTTGTGTAAACAAACAGTTGTGCTATTAAAAATTTTTTAAGCGCGATGCAAAGGAGAAAGGTCTTATGAGCATGTTGAAGTCTGAATCTGCCCCCATGCAAAAAGCAATAGACTACTTGGAGCAAACTAGAGGAAAACCCCTTTCTCCGGAACAAAGAGAAAAGCTAGCTATTGATCTCGCCTCTTGCATGCTGCAAGAAGCGAGCAAGACACAAACTCCCGGCGAGCTCAAAAAGCAACAGCAGCTAGCGAGAATGATGAAAGATGCCAGTGGAAAAGCCTTTACTACGAGTATGACCGACCAATGTTTTCGCAGCTCTACTCCTAAGAGAATAGCCAATCAGATCAATTACCTCCTCGGAGAATTCGGCATTCCTCGTTATCTTGATTTCTTCAAAAGGCTTCAACTATTCGCCTTTAGATATATATCTCCTATCCTCGCTCCTATCATTGTTCCTCTGGTCACCTTTGCTTTAAGAAAAGAGACTTCTTCCGTGATTCTTCCCGGAGAGCAGACAGCTCTATCTAAGCATATGCGACTCAGGAGGGAGCAGGGGGTGAGGATCAACTTGAACCATCTGGGTGAGGCGATTTTAGGGGAAAAAGAGGCTAAAAAAAGACTCGACGTCTATTTGCACGATCTGTCAAGAGAAGACGTAGAATACGTATCGATAAAGATTTCAACGATCTACAGCCAAATTCATTTGCTAGCGTGGGAGAAGACGGTAGATAGCGTCGCAGAAAAGCTAAGACAACTGTACCGCGCCGCCATGATTCATACCTTTACTAGAGCAAATGGTACTAAGGTAGGAAAGTTTGTGAACTTGGACATGGAAGAGTATAAAGATCTCGTCCTCACAAAGGAAATATTCAAGAAGGTGCTGGGCGAGCCCGAGTTCCATCATTTCTCTGCAGGAATCGTACTACAAGCGTATCTCCCCGACTCCTTTGAGATCCAAAAGGAACTGACCGAGTGGGCCGCAAATAGAATCAATAAAGGGGGCGCTCCCATAAAAATACGCATCGTAAAAGGAGCTAACCTCGCTATGGAACAATTTGAAGCGAGTCTAAGGGGATGGCCACAAGCTCCCTACAAAACCAAGGCAGAAGTCGACGCCAACTACAAAAGAATGGTCTCCTATGGCTCAACTCATGATAGAGCAAAAGCTGTGCAACTTGGAATAGGAAGTCATAACCTCTTTGACATTGCTTATGCCATGCTGCTTCGTGCAGAAAACAAAACAGAGTCTTATGTATCCTTTGAAATGCTAGAAGGAATGGCCGATCACATTCGAAGAGTCGTACAAAGACTCACCGGAGACATGCTTCTGTATTGTCCCGTCGCTACAAAGGAAGACTTTCAAAGTGCAATTGCCTATTTGATCCGCAGACTCGATGAAAATACGGGCCCTGAAAATTTCTTGCGCTACACCTTTGGATTAAAACCTGGATCACCAGAGTGGGAATCGCAAGTACATCTTTTCCTTAAGGCTTGTACAGATAGGGACAAAGTAAGCGCTAAACCGAGAAGAACACAAAACCGTTTTGACCCACCTAGATATGTAAATCCTAAAGAACCATTTGAAAATGAAGCCGACACAGACTTTTCTCTGCCCATAAATAGAGATTGGGCTGCAGACATCTTAAAAAAATGGCAAAACAAAAAAATCGATCCCATCCCTTGCGTCATCGCAGGAAAAGAGATCCATCAAAAAGAACCGCAAGGAGAGGGATTTGATCCTTCTTCCCCATCAAAAGTATCTTATAGATATACGTATGCTACATGGGAAGAGGTTAATACCGCTATCGACACCGCAAAGAATCATGAGAAGAAGTGGGCTGCCGTCTCTATAGAGGCAAAAGCAGAGATGCTAGCAAAAGCGGCGCAGAAAATGAAAGAGAAGCGCAATGATCTTATCGGAGTGATGGTTGCAGATGGGGCGAAAACCATTCTAGAAGGAGACCCGGAAGTTTCGGAAGCGATAGATTTTGCAGAGTATTACCTGCGCTCCATGCAGAAAATGCACGCTTGTACAGATATCGAATGGTCCCCTAAGGGAACTGCCCTTATCACTCCCCCTTGGAACTTTCCTATATCCATCCCTGCCGGAGGGATTTTAGCGGCTCTAGCAGCAGGCAACTGCGTGCTCTTTAAACCTGCACCTGAAGCTGTGCTCAGCGGATGGGTCTTAGTCAATACGCTATGGGATGCTGGCATCCCAAAAGAGGTGTTGCAATTCATTAATTGTCCTGATGATCCCGTAGGAAGTAAACTCATTGCAGATCCTAGGATATCTTTTGTTATCCTAACAGGAGCGACTTCTACTGCACGACTTTTTCAAAAAATGAAACCCGGAATCGATCTTGCTGCAGAGACCGGAGGGAAAAATGCTCTTATCATTACAGCACTTGCAGATAGAGATCTGGCCATTAAAGATCTCGTTCAATCCGCTTTTGGTCACTCCGGACAAAAATGTAGCGCTGCGAGCAATGCCATTTTAGAAGCAGAGGTCTATGATGATCCCCATTTCAAAGCACAACTCAAAGATGCAGTAGAAAGTTTGAAAGTAGGCTCTCCCTGGGATTTGTCCACCAAAGTTACGCCGCTGATTCGCGCGCCGGGCGATGCTTTAAAAAAGGCGCTCACCATCTTGGAAGCAGGAGAAGAATGGCTCGTCGTTCCTAAACAAGATCCGCATAATCCCAACCTCTGGTCACCTGGTGTGAAATGGGGTGTAAAACAGAGTAGCTTCATGCACCAAACGGAATTTTTTGGTCCTATCCTTGGTGTTTTAAGAGCGAAAAATCTAGAGCACGCTTTAGAGCTTGCCAACGGCACGCCCTATGGACTTACATCGGGATTAAGCAGCCTAGATGAAAGAGAACACCACATATGGCTGGAAAACATACAAGCAGGAAACCTTTATATCAATAGAACCATCACCGGAGCTATTGTTCGAAGACAGCCTTTCGGCGGGTGCAAAGCCAGTAGCTTCGGCCACGGATCAAAAGCGGGAGGCCCTAACTATGTCTCTCAATTTGCTCATCCTAAGCAGGTATCTATGCCCCAAGAGAAACATCCCCTCTGTGACGATGTCAACCAACTCACCTCTTTTATCCAAAAGATATCCCTAGCCACTGAAGAACTTGGCGTCTGGTACGCAAGCATATCGAACTATGCTTTCTGGGCAAAAAAATTCTTACACCATTGCTGCGCTAATCGATTTGAAGGGCAAGGGGATCTACTCGTAGGGCAAGACAATATCTTGGAATATAGACCTCATCAAGGTATGTGCCTAAGAATCCAAGAAAAAGACGTGCCGCTCGATGTCTTTAGAACCATTGCCGCAGCCCTAAGCTGCCATACTCCTTTAATGATAAGCTGGACAAGAAACCACTGTCCCATACAAATCAATGATCAATGGCCCAAACATTTTCCCCTCCTGCACTTTAAAGAAGAGAGCGAAGCTGCTTTCTTAGAAAGAATGAAAAAAGGATGTTTTTCCAGGGTAAGGCTACTTAGCGCTCCAAGCAAAGAAATAGAACAATGCTCTGCAGAAACAAGTTGCTATCTAGCGAAAGCCCCCGTACTCGCAAGCGGTCGTTTCGAGCTCCTTCACTTCTTAAGAGAAGTAGCTATCAGCATAGACTATCATAGGTACGGCAACCTGGGCGTCAGAGAGGGGGAGCATAGGAAGCCTGTGCTCTAGCCATATATATATGGGATGTAGAGGCTAGGACGCCACGTCTCTACAAAACTATAAATATCTTATAATCAACTATATGCATATAAATTCAAGCACTCTAACACAGCTAACTTATAATTAACTAGTTGTATCGTCAAGACAACCTTTCTAAAGCAAAAAAAGCTCTTATTCTAATAAAAGCGACAAAATAAAGCTTTAGGGGGTAAATTATGCAGAAAAAAGATTCAAAAGAGTGGCCGGAAGTCATCATCAGCATTGGGGACAAAAACTTTACCCAATCCATTAGACGAGCAGCCAAGACAGGAATTCTGCGTAAAATCGCATCAAAAATCTACTCATCTAACCTCAAGGACTCACCTGAAAGCATCATCAAGCGTCATCGATACCAGATCATCGGCCAGCTGTTTCCTAAAGGAGTTATTAGCCACCGCTCAGCGCTCGATGGAGGAGTTTCTCCCGATGGCACTGTGATGCTTACTTATAAGTACACAAAAAGCATCCAATTGCCCAGCCTTACTATCCGATTAATAAAGGGGCCGGGACCAGATCCTGAAGACACTCCTTTTCTTGAGAACTTATACATAGCTTCTCGAGGTCGAGCCTTTTTAGAAAATATCGCATCAAGTCGTAAACGTCGGG
>JAHFTP010000121.1 GCA_023265495.1 Chlamydiota bacterium | reverse complement strand
CAAATACAGACCCGGTTCAACGGTGATCACCATCCCTGGCTCCAAAGGCAAATCTTTATCTTTACCTGTAGCGCTGATTCTCGGAGGCTCATGCGTTTGCTGGCCTATACCATGGCCTAGGCCATGAATAAAATATTTTTCCACGTTTTCTTTGCGAAACACCTCTCTTGCAGCAGCATCCAATTCCCCTACTTTACTTCCCGGCTTGCAAAGGGCTAGCGCAGCTCTCTGTGCTTTTTTTGTGATCTTTAGCCAACGCTCCAAAAGGGGATCGGGAGGGCCAAAAAAAAGCACTCGCGTCATATCAGAATGATAATGCCGGAGGATAAGTCCTATATCTATTAGGACGACATCCCCTTTTTTTAATTTGGCATCACCTGCTCTATAATGAGGCATAGCGCTATTGGCTCCAAATGCAATGATAGGGTCGAAGGCAAGGCCTTCTGCCCCATGTTTTAACGCATAGATCTGCAACTCGATGGAGAGTTCCTTCTCCGTAATGCCCGTTTTCAGCAGTGTTTTCAAGTGCCGGAAAGAGGACAACAAAAGCGTGGCACTCCTTTGCAAAAGCGAGATTTCTAATGCATCTTTTATGGAGCGCAGCTCCTCGAGGACATGTCCTGCAGATACCACCTTGCATGAGGCCGCCTTTACAAAAGATTGCAAATCGACAAAGTCCTGATGAGAGAGGGCCTTGGCAGAAAACCCCACCTTTTTCCCTTGATGTTTTTGTAACAAAGCCCGCTCCTTTTCTACCGAAAGAAGCACCACTTTGCCGCGATATTTTTGCACTGCCATCTCATAGTATCTAGCATCGACAAATAAGGTAGTACCCTTCCTTGTGATCCAAAGCTTACCAGCAGACAGATCTAGTCCTGTGAAGTAAAAGAGATGAATAGGGTCATTTAAGAAAAAGAGGTCTATCCCTTGCCTCTGCAAAAGCCTTTGGCACCGTTTGATTCTATCTAGAAAAAAAATATCATTTTTTTCTAGAGATAAAGAATGTTTCGATCTCATCTATTCCTTTTGCCGCTATGATTTTTGTTCCCAGAGGACATATATGAGGAGACTTCGTCCTCATCAACTCTTTAAATAACAAAAGAGCTTCTTCCTTTGCATAGTTTTTTTTCTCCTGCTTCACCTGCTTTACGAGTAGAGAAGCTAGCTTCCTGATACGAGCTACCTCACTAGACTCTCCTCTTTCTTCATTTTCTGCGCCACTTTGGAGAACCTCATCGAGGTAAGTTTTCACATCATCTTCATGGGAAAAAGGAGGAATCGCCTCCACTATAAAGCTGCTCTTTCCTATAGGATGAATGGCAAAACCCATCTTATGGAGCGTCTCCATATAAGAAGAGAGGACATGCGCTTCTGCCAGAGAATACTCGACTGTAACGGGAAATAAAAGCCCCTGCTGAGGGATAGCCTCTTGATCCACAGAAATGAGTCTATCAAATAACACCCTCGACTTGGCCGCAAGAAGGTTGACGAAAATAAGTTTTCCTGTTGATGCATCCTCTTCTCTGCACCATTCTTCCTCGGGCAAACAGGAACCGTCGAGTAAAAGAAAGTGAGAAAATACGCCTACAAAAGGACAATGAATAAGAGGCAGCGCTCTCTCCTCCTCCTTAAGAATCTTTTCCACAGTCTCTATACTAGATGAGAAATCAAATACTGCGGGAGCGCTTTCTCTCTCCTGCTGAAAAGAGGAGAAAGAAGAAAACATCGAGCTTGTGTCTTGCACAAAAGGATGACTATGTGCAGAAAGACTATCTATGATCGCTTGCTTCAGTTTAGATTTAATCAACGCCTCATCGCGGAAACGGATCTCCTTTTTCTGAGGATGCACGTTGACATCGATAAGCGACGGGGGAACCTGCACATGCAAAACAAAAAGGGGATGTCTATCTGCTCCGATCCTTGTCCCATACCCATCTTTGATTGCATGGGAAAGCGCCGAGCTCGTCACAGGCCGTGCGTTCACAAACAGATATTGAGAATATCGATTAGGCCTCGTATTTTCCGGAGAGCCTATATATCCTTGGAACGTAAAAGAGTCGCTCTCCACCTGCACCGGCAGAGCATCATGCCATACGGCAGCCCCTAAGACCTGATCGATTCTCTCTTTGAGACTTGGGTAAAAGGAGGATTTTTTCGAATTCGTTGTCTCAAAAATGCATTTGTCCTGTTGGTACAAAACAAAGGCCACATGGGGCGAAGCAAGGCTTAAAATGGTCAAAGCTTTTGTGATATCAGCAGAGCACTGGGCAGGGGATTTTTGGAATTTTTTTCTGGCAGGCACGTTGGTGAAAAGGTGTCTTACTTCAACAGTTGTTCCCTGCGACCTGGCAGCAAGCTCTACCGCTGTGATCGTCCCTGCAGAGACCTCTACTTTCGTTCCCGTATCAGTGAGTGAAGTGATCAAATCCATTTTTGCAATCGATGCAATCGATGCTAGGGCCTCCCCTCTAAATCCCATGGTACTTATTCCCCATAGGTCCTTTTCTGAGCGTATCTTGGATGTGGCATGCCTCTGGAGGCAAAGGAGCGCATCCTCTCTTCCCATCCCCGATCCATTGTCACTCACACGGATGAGATGCAACCCCCCACCTTGTATTTCTACAATAATTTTGGTAGCTTTTGCATCGATGGCATTTTCTACAAGCTCTTTGACGACAGAAGCAGGATTTTCTATGACTTCTCCCGCTGCAATTTGGTTGATGATCTGCTCAGTTAACACTTGGATCTTTGCTGTCATAGAAGAGGGCCTTTTTCCTCCATCCTAAGTAAAAGGAAAGAATTCCTCACCTGAAAAAAGAGTTTTTCGCTATTTTAAAGAGAAAACACAGCCCTCTATGCCTACAAGACCTATTGCTACTAAAGTTGTCAAAACACTCTCCGATCACGGCTATGTCGCCTACTTTGCTGGCGGCTGGGTACGAGACTTTTTAATGCAGCATCCCTCTGATGACATTGACATCGCCACGAGCGCCACAGTGGGTGATGTGCAGCGCATCTTTGAAAAAACCATTCCTGTCGGCGTAGCCTTTGGTATCGTCATCGTCGTCATGGATGGACATCACTTCGAAGTGGCCACCTTCAGAAAAGATCGCGGCTACGTCGATGGAAGGCGCCCTACTGGGATAGATTCAGCCACACCGGAAGAAGATGCGCAAAGAAGAGATTTTACTATCAATGGCCTGTTCTATGATCCCATCCGGGACCTTTTACTCGACTATGTAGACGGACAAAAAGACATCAAAAAAAAAGTGCTCAGAGCCATAGGCGATCCCCACGAGAGGTTTTTAGAAGATAGACTCAGAATGATGCGTGCCGTGCGTTACTCCACAAGATTTAATTTCCCCATAGAATCGGAGACGCTCCAAGCAATCCTATCGCACGCAGAGTCTCTTCTTCCCTCTGTTGCCATCGAGCGTGTCTGGCAAGAGTTTAAAAAGATGTCGCGCTTTGCCCACTTTGACAGCGGCCTTGTCACTCTCCATAAATTAAAACTCTTACCTACGATTTTCCCGCAATTAAAAGACGTTCCCTCCGAAGAGATACAAGCACGCCTAAGCGCTGCAGCGCACTTCCCCTCTAACACCCCTACGATCATTGAGCTCCTAGAACTATTTCCCCATTTCTCCTTACAAGAAGAGCTTTTGCTTTGCGAATCTTTAAAACTATCGAGGCAAGAAAAAGAAGTCGTCTCTTATTTCCACCGCGCTAAAAAGCTCTTTGACATGCCGACATCCTGGCAAGACAACGTAGAGAGGATAGAATGGGCAAAGTTATACTCTCACCCTGAAAATGAGATCTGCCTGCAAGTCATTGCAGCCCACTATCCACAAGAACAAAGGGATCCTTTCCTGGAAAGGCACGCAACTAACCGAAGGGGTCTAGAACAAGCCATATTAAGAATCCAATCCAATAGTCCTATAGTCCGAGCGGAAGATCTCATCAAACAAGGGATCGCTCCCAGTGTTAAAATGGGAAAGCTTCTCAAAGAAGCAGAAAAAATCTCTATCAACCAAGATATAGAAGATAGAGAAGTGATCATTGCTCTATTAAAACAATCCCCCCTATGGAGTTTGTAAAAGAGACTGTATTTTGGGGAAATATTGTGCGAGTCCCTGTTCCCAAGGATAACCAGTAACATGTTATTCACATTTTTTTGCACTTTATATGCATTTTCCGGACCATACTCCGATTTTGCCTGACAAATCCGGAGTATGATCCGGAAATGATACAAGACTAGCCTTACGAAACAGCACGACTAAGCAGCATTAAGACATTAGGATGAAAAATTTTAATGTACTTATAATCAATGTGTTATCAATAAACAATCCACCGCGCACTAGGGAAACAACTGTTTTCCATTCAAATAAGATGATTCTCTCAAATATTCGCATCCCTGCTTATGAACGCGCCTGAACAGATGGAAGCAGCATGTGAATCAGGGAAGAGAAGGCAATTGCAGCGAATCATAGTCCCTGCTAGAATGGCGTGATTCGAGTTTTTCTACTTATTTTGTCCATGACAAGCTACATCAGTGTTAAGCATTTATCTAAAAAATTTTCTCAGAAAGGAAAACCAGTAGTTGCTATTGAAGATATCTCTTTTGAGCTAGAGCAAGGAGAGGTCTTTGGTATCATTGGACAGAGTGGTGCGGGCAAGTCTACTTTACTTCGCTGTCTATCCTCTTTAGAAAAGCCCACGTCAGGAGAGATCTCTATTGCAGGGCAGGATATCTGCTCTCTAGAAAAGGTGCAGCTCAGGGCGTTTAGAACATCGATAGGGATGATCTTTCAACATTTTAATTTACTCTCTTCTCGCAGCGTCTTTGCAAATGTAGAGCTCCCTCTAGAGATGCATCATGTTCCCGTAGCAGAGAGACAGAAAAGGGTAGACGAGTTGCTACAAATTGTAGGTCTTACTTCGAAGAGGGATAGCTATCCTTCTTGCTTAAGTGGAGGAGAGAAACAAAGAGTGGGCATTGCTAGAGCTCTTGCCAACAATCCAAAAGTCTTGTTCTGCGATGAGGCAACCTCTGCCCTTGACCCCAAAACCACAAAGGAAATTCTTAGCTTATTAAAACGGCTGAACAAGGATTTGGGGATTACCATTTTACTCATCACCCATGAAATGGACGTGGTCAAACAAATCTGCCATAAAGTCATCGTCTTAGACAAAGGCTCTATTATAGAAAGAGGATCTGTAGCAGAGATCTTCAGCAGCCCCGTCCATCCTCTTACAAAGGACTTCATCCAAAGAAGCGCTCATGAAATACCCCTTCCTTTTTTCAAAGAAAAAAATGCTAAACTACTAAAACTCTATTTTAAAGGATCTGCAGCACAAGAGCCGATCATCACCTCTCTCATTAAAAAATATGCTATAGAAGTAAACATTTTGGCCGGATGGATTGACACGGTACAAA
>JAHFTP010000120.1 GCA_023265495.1 Chlamydiota bacterium | reverse complement strand
GTCAGCGCCGGATGCTCCTGGTGTATTTCTTGCGATATACATCAGGTCGACAGAAGGATCTAACTTGATTTTCTTAGCATGCACTTTCAAAATTTCAAAGCGCCCCTTAATATCTGGAAGGTGTATAACAATCCTTCTATCAAAACGGCCTGGTCTTAGCAGAGCTTTATCCAATACGTCAGGACGGTTTGTTGCTGCGATGAGGATCACCCCTTCGCTCGTATCAAATCCATCCATTTCTACGAGAAGCTGGTTGAGTGTCTGCTCCCTTTCATCATGACCGCCGCCAATGCCGGCGCCTCTATGCCTTCCTACGGCGTCGATCTCATCCATAAAGATGATGCAGGGGGCTTGTTTTTTAGCTTGGTCGAAGAGGTCTCTAATTCTGCTAGCGCCCACACCAACGAACATCTCCACAAAGTCGGAGCCTGATATGGAGAAGAAAGGTCTATCCGCTTCACCGGCCACTGCTTTGGCAATGAGCGTTTTACCGGTTCCCGGCGCTCCTATACATAAAACCCCCTTAGGGATCCTAGCACCAAGGGATGTGAATTTACCTGGATCTTTCAAGAATTCTACAATCTCTTGCAGTTCTTCTTTCGCTTCGTCGCATCCAGCTACATCTTTGAAGGTGGTTTTATTCTTTTCTTTGGTGAGCAACTTAGCGGGAGACTTGCCAAAGCTCATAGCACTAGAACCTACCCCTTTCATCTGTCTGGAAAAAACAAAGTACAGAAGGAATACGACCAGTAAGACAGGGAGAAGAGTGAGTAAATAGCTGAAGTAATTAGGAGCTGGCTCTTCACTTTTAAAGGTCTTTTCTAAGACGGCATTTCTTGGCTGGTCAGGGGCTTTAAAGACGGCGCCCTTATTCGCTGCAAAGGTATCCCACTCTTGCTTTGCTTGTGCATACCACTGCGCATACGCCTCCGGATCTTGTTTTTCTAAGGCTCTTGTAGAAAGCTCTTTATTATTAAAATACCAGATCACATTGGCAACGCTCTGTCTAGCTTTATCTAGCTGTGCCGTATTTTTCTCTAAATCGTCTGATAGGAAACTCTGTTGCTCGATTTCTGCTTTATACGTTCTTACGGAGCGGAGCTCAGTGAGCCTCATATGATTTTGGTCTTTATCAAGCTGTATGACAACATTGCTAAGGACAGTAAGCGCGCTGGCGTACACATGGAGATTTTGCTCTACTGTGCTTGCACTAGAGGAGTAGTTCACTTGCGCTACTTGCTGCTCTATGTTTCTGATCTGCTCTTTCATCGTCTCATCCCCAATGCCTAAGGCGGGAGATCGAAACCCTTGAATCAACGCAAGCAAATCACTGCCAAAAGAAAGAACCTCGTCCGGGGTGGTGCTAGAAGAGAGCAAGTTAAATCTTGTCTCCAAGTCTTTTAAACTTGTGACATTTTTGCTGGAGAGACTCTTGATGACAATCGCATTTTCCTGCTGGGCAGTGTCGTAGATGGGGTCAATCACTCTGTACCCACCTGCTGGAATGGGCAGGCCGCTTAGGTGTAAAAACCAATCTGCCGATTCCTTCACATACTGTCGTTGGGCAACCATATCCTGCAGTAAGGCCTGCTGATCTGCCGTGAGCCCATGATTTGTATTGAGCAACTCGAGATATCGATAGCGGGCTTTAGCATCATCGGTCACATGATCTTGAAATTTTCCACTGAAAGTGACAAGATTGTCATTTAAAGCCACTTTTCGGCTGTCTTCCTTTTGTATCAGGTCTAAGTTGACTAGATGCTCAACTTGATGGCTGAAGGAGACTTTAGCCGTTTTTTCGCTGTTTATGTTCTGCATAGTTAAAACGACGAGAACGATAGCTAGCAGGAAAATGAAAAAACCACCTGGGAAGCTTTTTTTATCCGACTTAAAATTATTGTCACCACTCATATTGTACTACACTAATGTTGATTTAGTAATTTTTTGGAATAAGTAAAAAATTTAACCATTTTACCGAGATAAAAGTAAAGGGATATTCCCTCGCAAAATCCACCCCACAAAAAATGTGAAGCCTATTTTGACTTACTCCCCCCGTTACCGTATGATAGCAAATAAAACCTATTATTGTCTTATAATTCGTTCATTCGTTCAATAGTCACGACTACTTTGAGACAGTCCTCTGCGGCGTCTTTCTTCCTAGAGACCCCACTCAAAAACTCATATGCAAGGGTTTTGTTATCAATAACAAAAGGAAAACACCTGCGCATAAAGGCCGGGACCTTTTTCTCTTGCAAAACCTCAAGGATATTTTTTTTATTTTTTTCTTCCAAAAGCTTTGAAGATAAGAAAAACTCCCCTTTTGGCAAATAAAAAACTGCTTTTCCTGTAAGAAAAAGGGCTCTCCACTGAGCGTTTTGTGGCTCGGACGACTCTTCTTCTACTAGAAAGTTCCACTTCCAACCATTGCAGACAGAGGTACTCGTTAATAAGGGCTGCTCGCTTGGAGGGGTGGGAAGATGGGAAGTAATAAAAAGGATACCCCTATCTAGCGAGCAAAGGGTGCTACCTTTATAAGCGATGGAGATATTCCCCTCGCGCTCGATAAGCGCCCGTGTCATCCTCTCTAGGATTTCACGAGAAAAACTTATCCCTTCCTTAAACAAGAACTTTTTTAAAAAGCACTTACACTCAAATGGATGAATAGGGTCTACCTTAGTGAAGTCAACGAGAGCACCTAATACTCCCCTCTCTACGCAGCGCTCTATTCTTTGTATCCTTTCTGCCATGTAACTATCGAGAGATCCTGCCTCCTCCGCGAGACATACTAGGTTGTCCCCAAAGCTTTTGCCAAACGACTTTTCTAGAAAGGGGAAGATCTGGGTCCTCATCCTCGCTCTAAGATACTTGGGGTCTTCATTGGTAAGGTCATGAAACGCCGGCAAATGCTTGCTCTCTAAAAAGCACATGAGTTCTTTTTTCCTGCAGGAAAGCAGAGGCCGCCAAAGGGTCATTCCATCTAGGGTAGAGATTGTTTCCATCCCTTTTAAGGAAAGGAGACTTGGCCCTTCCAGCACTCTTTTTAGTACTGTTTCTGAAAGGTCTTCTTTTTGGTGAGCAAGCACAAGTGCTCTAGCTCCAATTTGCTTGTATACCTTTTGAAAGAAAGCCAGTCTTTCCTCGCGGGCAATGAGCTCTGCATTGCCTGATGCAAAACGCTGACTATCAATACAGTGAAGATGAACAGGCAAAGAAAGATGTTTCGCTTCTTCCTGAATAGAGAGGACCTCCTCCTTGCTCTCTTTTCTCCAGCCATGGTCCACATGAGCTATATGAAGCACAAATGGGATCGATTCCCTGCATGCTAAAAGAATATAGAGGAGAGCTTTGGAGTCATACCCTCCGGAATATCCAAGAAGCATAGGTCCTTCTATGGGAGCCTGTCTTTGTAAAAAAGCTTTTACTGTCTGTAAGGGTCTGTCTTTCATAACAAGACAGTATAGAAAAAAAAACAAGAAAAAACCAGATCGAATCTCATGAATTCTTTCTTTTCTAAAGAGAGGAACTCTTCTCTCAACAACTCCTGGCAGCCGATGAATTTTCCGACTCACCCTCCTCCATCCACCTGATTATAAATAATTTACTACCTAGATTTTTCGCAAACAGAAAAAGAACCGCTCTTAGGGGATCCAAGGAAGAAGAAAACGCTGGGAATTTACTAGATTTTATCCTAGAATTAGGCAAAAAGTCTTTTAAAAACTACTTGAGTGACTGATGCCTATACTTTGGCGCTATTTATTGCGCAGCTATTTCCAAGTTTTTGTCCTCTGTGTTGTGGGCTTCATTGCTATTTTGCTTGTGACACGCTTTCAGGAGATCGCCAAATTCGCCTCTTCCGGTGCCAGCTGGGATACGATTTTCTTTTTCACTCTTTACCAGATCCCTTACATCCTTCCGCTAGCGATACCGATCTCTTGCCTGATTGCTGCGATGATTCTCTTTCAGAAGCTCAGCCACACACAAGAACTTACCGCCTTTAGAACGTGTGGGCTTGGATTATTTCCCATTGCCTACCCCCTCATACTGGCAGGGGTCCTTCTTTCGTTGCTGAATTTCTCTATTGTCTCTGAGCTATCGCCTTACTGTCGAGGGCTTACCAAGCAACTTGTATATGAGACCACCTCCAAAAACCCCCTTACACTGCTGCAAAAAGAAACTATCCTCAAACTCGATGACTCCTTTATCGATGTAAAAAAACTCAAATCGGGCAAGTCCGCAGAAGAAGTGGTCATTATTACACGCAGCGCCTCCAATAATAGGCTCAATCTTATGACGGCAAAAGAGCTGATGTTGGAAGGGGACCAGATCAAAGGGAAAAACGTTACGTTCATCTCTAACATTGACACAAAAAACGAAAAAAAGGGATTTGATCATCTAGTCATAGAAAACCAAAAGACTATGCAAACAAAAGCCTCTTCCCTTACCGAACACCTGGAAAGTGCAGACTGGTTCACTGGCAATGAATACCTGCCTATGCGTCTGCTAATGGCCAAAGAATTTATAGAAAAAAAGGCAGACCTCTTGTCTATTGGCAAGTCAGCAGCGATGGAGATGACACGAAGAGCCACCCTTGGCATCGCCGCCTTCACCTTCACCTTCATTGGCATTGCCTTTGGCATGGAGATCGGAAGGCAGAGAAGAAAAAAAGGCATTCTCCTAGCCTTTTCGCTAGCCGCATTTTTCTTAGTTTGCTTTGTCTCTGCCCGTTCGTTCCGGCACACCCCACAAATCTCTATGTTTATTTACTTGCTTCCCCATCCTGTTATCCTTCTTTTTTGCTATAGAAATTTTATCTCCGTGGCGCGAGGTATAGAATAATGCTAAACACCATCTGGAAGAGATATATATTTAAAGAACTGAACAAAGTGTTTTTCTTTTTCCTATTTTGTTTTTTCTTCCTCTACGGCATTGTCGACTATTCCACTCATATACAAGACTTTGTCAAAGACAAACACATTCAGTTCGCAGATATTGCCCTGTACTATAGCTGCCAGTTCATCAAGCGTGCAGACCTACTCATTCCCCTAGCCCTACTCATCGCTACCATCAAAGTGCTCTGCACGATGAACGGCTCTAGAGAGCTAGTTGCCCTGCAAGCATCTGGCATTAGTAAGAAGAAGTTATTTTCCCCCTTTTTCCTGATGGCCACCTTCTGCTGTTTGTTTAATTTAGCTAGTGTGGAAACTCTGCTTCCTCAGTCTCTGAATTACTTAGACTCTTTTCGAGATGCCCATTTTAGACATTCCTTCAGGGGGAAAAGGACAGAGCCCTTCCGCGTCCTACACCTCAAAGACGGCTCCAAACTTATTTACCAAGAATATGACGCTGAGAAAAAGGTGTTTATCGACGTATTTTGGATCCGCTCCTTCGACGACATTTGGCATTTGCAGACGCTGCAATCAGACCCCAAAAACCCCGTTGGCCAATACGTAGATCATC
>JAHFTP010000119.1 GCA_023265495.1 Chlamydiota bacterium | reverse complement strand
CACCCCCTCCCCTTCAAAAGCCCTCTGTAATTGCCATAGACAAAATATTTCCAACACAGTAAAAATGAATTACTCAATTATTTAAAGAGCTGCGATGCCCAAATTTTTTTTTGTTTTCCTATGTATTACTTCCCTTCTCTCCTCTTCGTTACACAGTGACTCTTATGAGCCTATTGATGTAGAATACGAACAGGAAGAAAAAAGAGAACAACCAGAAGATAGCAGCACTACATGGCAAACGGTGGGACTTATTTCCGCTTTATTTGTCGCAACTGCTGCCACTATTGTTTTAGCAGTGAAGTACAAAGAGTAAAAAAAAAACCGTCGCAACCGGCAAAAAAGGAATATCTATGAGCAAACTCGACCAACTAAAAAAAATGACAACCATTGTTGCAGATACCGGAGAGTTCGAAGAGATCAAAAAATACCACCCAACCGATGCGACGACTAACCCATCGCTCATCCTTGCTGCTGCCACCTTGCCCGACTATCAGTTCCTCATAGAAGAGGCCATCCAATATGGGAAGAAAAACTCCTCCTCTAAAGAGATTGCCTTGCAGCGCACTCTAGAAAAGATCTTTGTGAACTTCGGCTTAGAAATTCTAAAGATCGTCCCGGGAAGAGTCTCTACCGAGGTAGATGCCCGCCTCTCCTTTGATATAGAGGGAAGCCTAAAAAAAGCGAAGACCTACATTGCTCTCTACGAAGCAGCAGGCATCCCCAGAGAGCGCATTTTAATCAAATTAGCCTCTACATGGGAAGGGATCGTCGCTGCAGAAAGACTGGAAAAAGAAGGGATCCATTGCAATATGACCTTGATGTTTAGCATGGCACAAGCCGTCGGCTGCGCCGAGGCAAAAGCCACGCTCATCTCCCCCTTCGTAGGAAGGATCCTCGACTGGTATAAGAAAAGTGAGAATAAAGAGTCCTACCCTCCAGAGCAAGACCCCGGGGTAGTCTCCGTCACACAAATTTTCCATTACTACAAAAAAATGGATATCAAAACACAGATTATGGGGGCGAGCTTTAGAAATAGTGAGGAAATCTTAGAACTGGCCGGCTGCGACCTCCTGACCATCTCTCCAAAATTCTTAGAAGAACTGCAAAAAGCAGAGGGGCCCGTTCCGCAAAAACTAAACACTTCCGTCTCTAAAAGTATGAACATAGACAAAATACCCCTCGATGAAAAGGCGTTCAGATGGATGCTCTGTGAAAACGCCATGGCTACGGAGAAGCTCTACGAGGGCATTCGAAATTTTGCTAAAGACACCGTGAAGTTAGAAAAACTATTACTGCAAAGGCTCTAACCTGCTTAGGTAAGCAGGGAGGAGTCTCTGCTTACGTTCGACCAATGTGGACGTAATTCTTAACGCTTTGTATCTCTCTGAGATGATGGTCTCATCTGCTTGATACCCACCCACTTTAAAACCTTTCATCATGTATACCAATCCCCCACTAGTTTCAACGTAAGAATAAAGTCCCTGATGCCAATAGCCGAAGATCCCAACCAGTTGCTATAGTACAATTAACCGTAAAAAGCGTGGAGTTGCCCCCTGTGGATTTAGATGAATACCTTTTCCTTAAAAGATCTCCTCAAACTACCTTTGCGAAGGATTTGGACATTTCAAGTTTCGTCGATTTTTTGTGAAAAATGACAAAAAAATCGACATATTTTTGCGAAAATATCACGTTATTTGAACATATCATTGTATAATAATGGATAAAAAGGCACAATAGGTTTATGGAAAGAGAATTTTATCAAAAGCTACTTCGATGGAAAGGTTCAAATTTACGTAAACCTTTGGTATTACGGGGAGCTCGTCAAGTAGGCAAAACGTATATTTTGACCGAATTTGCAAAGCGAGAGTATGAGGATCATGTCTATATCAATTTTGATGAAACCCCTCACTTTGCAAGTTTTTTTACTGAAGATTTAGACCCCGACAGAATTATCAAAGAACTCAACATCTTTTTCAAAAAAAAGATTCATCCCGGTTCTACACTAATCGTATTAGACGAAATTCAGGAATGTCCTCAAGCTTTAGCATGCCTAAAATATTTTTGTGAAAAAAGCAATGAGTATCATTTGGCTACAGCCGGTTCTTTACTTGGAGTAAAGTTGACGAAGGGATTTCCTGTTGGTAAAGTGAATTTTCTCGATCTTGCTCCATTGAGTTTTTTTGAATTTTTGACTGCAATCGGCGAGCAAGAGTTAGCTGTAATGCTCAAAGCAATGGATCATCCCAAACCGATCTCAGAAATATTTCATAACAAATTAATCTCCCTTCTAAAATATTACTTTATTATAGGAGGTATGCCGGAAGCCGTTGCTACCTATTTGAAAACAGAAGATCTAAGCCAAGTCAGAGTGGTACAAAAAGAAATTCTGGATGCCTATATATTAGATTTCGCAAAACATGCGCCAAAAGATGAGGTAATGAAAATTATGGCTATCTGGGACTCTGTCCCTAGTCAATTGGCTAAAGAGAACAAAAAGTTCATTTTTTCGGCAATTCGCAAAAGCGCTAGGGCTAGGGAATTTGAAACATCCTTACAGTGGCTAAAGAGTGCAGGACTTATCATCAAGGCGAGTCATATTTCGACTCCCAAGCTACCCTTAGATGCTTATACGGAAAGCCAAGCATTTAAGGTGTTTTTATTGGATGTGGGCTTGCTTGGGACAATGAGTAAACTAGATCCTAGAATTATTTTAGAAGGCGATCAACTTTTTCAGGAATTCAAAGGGGCTTTAGCTGAAAATTTTGTAGCAATAGAACTTCATGATAAGCATTTTGATGAACTCTATTATTGGACGAGTGAGGGGATCGCAGAAGTGGATTTTGTCATCTCCACAGAACATCATATTTTCCCTCTTGAGGTAAAGGCCGGTTTCTCTAAAAAAAAGAAAAGTCTTACAGTATATGATGAGAAATTTTCAAAAGAAGAACATGCTCCTTTAGTACTGTCTAGAGCCTCCTTAAGAAATTTTACTCTTGATGGAAAGCTTGTTAATTATCCTTTGTACGCAATCAGTCTATTCCCTCGCTTTCGCCTAAAAATTACAGAATGAAAGGACTTATGTCCGGCTCCCTAACGTACCGGCCAATGTGGACGTAATTCTTAACGCTTTGTATCTCTCTGAAGTAACCTCTTCCACTTCATAACCACCCACTTCATGAGCTCTTACTATGTATACTGGTTCCCCGTTAGTTTCAACATAAGAATACCACCCCTGATATCCATGGCCAAAGCCCCAACCGTCTACCGGTATTTCATTAGTTTTCGATGGGTTATCAGAGATAATTTGCAGTACAAGCGGCATAGTCCTATCATCAAGTGATGCTTTTAAAGCATATTGGATGGCTGTCTCCATACTGTCATAATAGATTTTCCCACCCCTGTCTGCAAATACTCCCTTTTCAAGCTGGTCGCCTAATCTGCCGAAACTTGTTCCATGATATCGACCAAACAGTAGAGAAGAAGCGAGAAATTTACCTATAGGCAGATTGCGATTGGTATAAAAAGGAGTCAGAACAAATCGTCCGAGCCTTCCCATTGTATGAGGAATGGTAGATTCTACTATCTTTTCCGTTTTAGAAAAAAAACTAAATATAGTCGACATATTAAACCTATAGTAAATTATATTACTAATCTCATTATATAGTATTTAATATTTAAGTGCAATGTTTTGTAAATAATAACTCTAATTATTTAATAATCATAAATCTAATACATTAAACGCTTAAAATACTATTAATATACTAGTTACAAAAACTTTAATATAAATAAACAATTATATTGAATTAAAACAACAACTTCATGTAAAGTTCAAACTAACCAACAACAACCTCTTAAAAAAGGGGATCGTATGACATCTTTCACCCCAGCCCTTAGACTATTGTCCCCACCGAAGGAGGAGAATCTGAATAGTTACAAAGAATTTTACATAAATTTACAATAAAAAAAAGCGAGAGAAAACCTATGACAGTCCCAGGACCTACAAGCCTCCAACAGGGAAGATCCTCCCCTACACCTTCAGCTATGTCCGAGGCTAGAGGCCTTATATCACAGGCCAATCCACCCATCGATGTAAGATCTCATCTGCCACCTGCCAGAGAAAGCAGCGAGCCTCCTATAGCAGGGGCAGAAGCTCTATCCATAGAGGCTATTTCACACTTTGAAGAGTTGCTTAGCGCAACAGGAAGTTCAGAAGGGCAGCTTCAAGCAGCTTATGAAGCTCTTCCTGAGGTACTTCGCCACAAAATAGAAGAACTCATCTATTTTCACGAAGCTGAGAGGCGGGGATCAGGAACGATCACCGACATGCAACATGGTGAACATGCGGTTGAGCGCTCCATCGAAGTTCTTTATCCCATCAAGTTGGAAGGAAGGTTTGCATACCCTTCCGATGAGTTGTCACAATTGATTACTCTTCTCCGTCAGCAGGAAAAGGACGCCGCCGGCATCCGTGCTGCATTTATTCGGCTTGGGTCAGAGGAAAAAAATCAGATCTATGGATACGTATATGAGGCACATGCGATCCAAAATGGCAGACCCCTCTGTCCAGATCGCGAGGGAGAGCTATTTGGGACACACTACACCCGGGAGAACCTTTCTCTTCTTAAGGCCCACAGTCCTCTATTGGGAACAACATTATGGAAGGCAGCAATACGAGACTCTGCACTCGCAACGGCCGCTGCCGTCAATGCCTTGCAATATCGAATACCGGGAAGAAACATCTTGGATCCCAAGACGCTGCGGGGACTCCCCTCCGAGGATGCAGCGCGCTCTTTTGAGACTGTGTGCTTCCTTTTATCTACCGGCGGTATTGTAAGTCCTGAAATTTTTACACAAACGATCATCTTTGCTATGGATAACGACCGATTTAAGGATTTGAGGTTTCTCTTGTCCGGGGATTCTCCTGCGAATAAAAAGTACTTTCAACAAGCTCTACTCCTGGCAATCAACCGTGCTCGCTTAGATGTGACCGTATTTCTATTATCCGAAGAACGATTCATAAGTCAGGAAGATTTAGGTGATGCGGTAAATCTTGCCGTACAAAATGGTCACTTAGACATCGTGCGTTTTCTCTTAACGGTGCATTTTCCTTTATCTGAGAATCGATCCATAAGTCAGAACCTGTTAGTTGCTAGGGAGATAAAGCATGCTGCAAAAAATGGTCACTTAGACATCGTGTGGTTTCTCCTATCTGAGGGTCGATCCATAAGTCCGGACCCGTTAGGTTGGGCGGTGTACCAGTTAGGTTGGGCGGTAGAGTCTGCTGCAGAAAATGGTCACTTAGACATCGTGCGTTTTCTCTTATCTGAGCGTCGATCCATAACTCCGCACCATTTAGATTTGGCGGTACAGTACGCTGCAGAAAAGGGTCACTTAGAGATCGTGCGTTTTCTCTTATCTGAGAGTCGATCCATAAGTCAGGGGGCTTTAGATCGGGCGGTACAGGATGCTGCAGAAAAGGGTCACTTAGACATCGTGTGTTTTCTTCTAT
>JAHFTP010000118.1 GCA_023265495.1 Chlamydiota bacterium | reverse complement strand
AAGACGTTTTTTTCAGCTTGCTAGAGAGCTCACTGCCCCCCAAATTGAGGTACATACCCTCTCACCGGAAGTAGCGCAAATAAACTCTGGATCCTCCCATTTTAAAATCCATGGCATGCAAAAAGAAGAGTTTCCCACATTCCCGGATCTCTCTGATCAGATGACTACAGACCTGCCCGTGGCGACGTTAAAAGAACTGTTAGGGAAGACAGCCTTTGCCGCAGGACGGGAAGACAGCAGACAAACATTAAATGGCGTCTGTCTGCAAAACTTAGATACAAGTGCGATCTTTATTGCAACGGATGGGAAAAAATTAGCCAAGGCCTATGCGACCTTGTCTTTAGCTTCCGGCAAGCAGGGCTCGTTTATCCTTCCTATTAAGGCTGTGGAAGAGATCCTCCGATTACTCGACGGAAAAGAGGAGACGGCTAAACTCATCCTCATGCAAGACAAATGCGGCCTGCAAGTGGGCAAAGCCACGCTCATCACCAACCTGATCCTAGGGCAATACCCTGACGTTTCTAGAGTGATCCCGGAGATCTCCCAACATCCATTAAAACTCCATAGGGAAGAGCTCATTTCCCTTCTTAAGCAGGTAGCTTTATTTACTTCAGAGACGGCAGGATCTGTTCGTTTCACCTTTTCTACAGGTCAACTTCAGCTTTCTGCCGGCAGTGGCGACATAGGGGAAGGAACCGTGCAGATGCCTGTCAACTACCAAGGAGAAAAAGTAGAGATCGCTTTCCAGCCCACCCATTTTCTAGATATCCTCCGCCATAGTAAAGATGAAACGATTAACTTTGAGCTTTCCGACTCTTATAATCCCGGACTCATCACAGATTCTTCTAGTGCCTTATTTGTGTTGATGCCCATGAAGCTCACATAAGGCTTGCATGCAGCTGCAAAAGTTAGTCTTACGTAGCTTTAGAAACTATGAGGAAGAAGAGATCGCATTTGGTCCTAAAATCAATTGGATCACCGGAGACAATGCGCAGGGCAAAACGAACTTATTAGAAGCCATAGGCCTACTTTCTACGGGCAGGTCGTTTCGTACATGCCACCTAGGAGATCTTATACGAGAAGGAGCGAACGAGTTCTCTCTGCAAGCTTTTTTTCTTAAAGATGGTGTTACCCAAAGCCTTTCCCTCACATACGACGGCAAAAACCGCAGAATTCAACATAACAGCACAAACTATGCGAGCTTCCTACCTCTTTTAGGGATGTTTCCCAGCATTATTTTAGTGCCGGAAGATATATCTCTGATTATGGGCTCCCCCTCAGAGAGAAGACGATTTATGGACCTTCACATCGCTCAGCTAGATCCCCTCTATGTGCATCACCTAGGTAGATACTATAAAGCCCTCAAACAAAGAAATGCTCTTCTGAAAATAGAGGGGGATGCTCTCTTAAGCCCATGGGAGCAAATCTTAGCCAAAGCTGGCTCCTACCTTGTTGTTAAACGAAAGCAAATGATTGCTACTCTCCTTCCCATCGTAGCCAAGCTAGCTTACTCCTTTACAAAAGAAGAAGAAAACCTGCACATGAGCTACGAGAGCCCCTACAAGGAAGAAAATAGAGAAGAGACACTGGCAAATAAGATGTTAGAACACTTGCAGAAAACAAGAAAAAGAGATCGGCTGCTAAAAACGACGCTCAGCGGACCGCATAGAGATGATCTCGCATTGGCCATCAATGGCAAAGAAGCTAAGTCCTTTTGTAGCGAAGGGCAAAAAAGATGTGTCCTCACAGCTCTTCGCTTTGGACAATGGTTTATCTTCAAAGAACAGCTACAATGTGCGCCTCTTATGGGCATCGATGATTTTGCCATACATCTTGACCATTCCCGAAGGCGATCACTCTTTGAGGAGATGGGCCAGTTTGCCCAATCGTTTCTCACCTCCCCTCACCTCGACTATTCATCGGAGAAAGAAGACATTCACCCCATCTGCATATGCCAAGGACGGATCAATCATTTTCCTTATGCAAGTGCCGAAAGAAGGCTTGCCCTAGAGGGAAAGCCTTAGCATCCACGCTCTTTTTCTCTCTTGCTTGAGAAAATAAATCAATCAATTGAGAGGCAAGTACTTTGCCCAGCTGCACTCCCTCCTGGTCAAAGGAATTGATGTCCCAAATAAAGCCCTGAAAGGCGGCGGAGTTCTCATAGTAGGATAAGAGAGCTCCCAATGTATAGGGGTCGAGCTGATCTGCAAGTAAAACACGCGTAGGCCTATTTCCTGGAAATACCTTATTGGGGTTTGCGTGTTTCTGCCCTACGGCCAGGGCGATGGCTTGCGCAAAGAGATTGGAGAGCAACTTTTCTTGAGAGAGGGTATTTTGGAATAAGAGGTCCACCTTATACTGCGGCTGTAAAAAGCCGATAAACTCGACGGAAATTGCCGAAGTACCCTGATGTATGAGCTGAAAAAAGGAGTGTTGACCATTGGTCCCTGGCTCTCCCCAAAATATGGCTCCCGTGTCAAAATCCACGCCGCGACCTTTGCGGTCGATCCTCTTTCCGTTAGACTCCATGTTGAGCTGCTGAAGATGTGCGGGAAAGCGGGATAATGCTTGCGAATAAGGGATAATAGCAGTTGTTGGCAAACCAAGGAAGTTGCGATTCCATACACTTAAACAAGCGGATAAAAGGGGGAGGTTTTGTTTCATCTCCTTTTTTAATGCAAGCTTATCCATGGCGCTTGCCCCTCGCAAAAAATCCAGGAAACGATCCATGCCTAAGACAAAGGCAAGGGTAACCCCCCCTACCATCGACGTGACGGAGTAGCGCCCCCCTATGTAGTCCCACATGGCAAATGAGGCTAGGTAAAGCGTTTCATCATCCATGGGGCTTCCTTTCCCTGTGACAGCAATGATATGTTTTTTGGGGTCAAGGCCTGCCTTTTTTAGTTTGTCGCGCACCAGCTCTTCATTTGTCCTCGTCTCCAAAGTCGTGCCCGATTTAGAAACGACAACAAATACTGTTTTAGCAAGGTCTAATCCCCTCAAGACATCTTCAGCATCATCCGGATCGACATTGGAAAAGAAATGCGCTCTTCTACTCTGCTTGCTATACGCCTTCAGCGCCAGGTAAACAGCTCTGGGACCTAAGTCAGAACCTCCAATTCCTACTTGCACAATATCAGTAAATAAGTCCTTTGTTTCTATTTCCTTTAAGAACACTGTTAACTTTTCTAGTTCCTTATAGGCGAGCTCAGTGGCTTCTTTCGCTACAGGAGAAGGATTTGCATTTTCAAAGAAATCTCTCATTGCCGTATGAAGCACCATGCGATTTTCCGACTCGAAGCCCTCAATGCAATTCATCACTTCGCCAGATTGCATTTTTTCCATTTTTTCTACGGCCTCTGACTCTACAGCGAGATCTCCAAGGGCTTGCATCGTGATCTCACTGACTCGCTCTGTCCCATAAAAAAGCTTAAGACCACAACCCTCTTGCATAAAGGACTCAATACGCTTGGGCGTTAGCGCACCCTCCTGAGCTAAGTCAAAAGGATCTTGGGCCAGCTCCCCTAACCGTTTCACAGACTTGAAATGACTAAATGCAGTCATAAGAATCTCCTCATATGCCGGGTTAAAATATTTATTACTAATACTGACAGATTTCCTATTTCTTATCCAAAAAGAAAAATTGCCGCATTTTGTCCTTTCTAAAAATAAGACAGTTAGATATAACTGCTAGCAAAAATCGGAGCATAGCGCAGTTTGGCTAGCGCAACTGCTTTGGGAGCAGTGGGTCGGGGGTTCGAATCCCTCTGCTCCGATTTCCTTTAACGCTAGCAATGTATTCATCAAAGTGTACTTCCTCTTCAAGCCCTAAAGGCTCTCCGTAGGAGATAACAACTCCACCTGCCACACAAAATCCGATGATTTTTCTCATTCCTCTAGGACTGAGTAGAGAAGAGATCACCACAATTTCAGTTAACTCGTTCCATGCTTCTGTGAGCATATCTTCTGGGATGACCCTATAGGCAGTGTCTTGCAGTTTTGCAAATACCTCTTCAAGTAGGGCGATATTTTCTCCATGCAGATATTCTTCTTTTGGTAGACACAGAGCTGTTTGCAAGGGTTGTATGTCCCTTTCCTTTACCTCACCCTTGCCTATCCATCCGCCCGTACAGCTCCCCTCTTCCCAGCTTAGATGACCAAAAGAGGCTTTTGCTCCTCTAAGAGCAAGTAGCAGATAGGGGAATTTTTCTTTCGATAGCATCAGAGCAGTTGCTGCCATACTGGTAGCTTGACTCACATCAATTAGACAAAAGGCGAGAAGTTCATCCGGAAGAAAAGAGAGCAACCTCTGTAAGTACGCGGCAAAAAGAGCTGCGCTAAAGTTGTCATAGTGAAATTTTCCTTCCTCTGACCGTCTCCATCGCTCACTATCGTCTCCTGCAGAAAAAAATTTTTTTTCTGCTAAAGACTCCATAAAGAGATCCTCTTGTTGCTGGCTCCAGATGAAATAGTGGGCAAAAGGAATTTTCCCCTGAAACAAACTCACTCCGATCGTATGCTCAGCAAAGGGTTGTAACAGCTGTTTGTTTAGCTCTTCTAATGCGATACTCAAAGAATAAAACGTAGCCTCATCTTGCAAAAGGACGGGGTTTTTATCAAATCCAAAGTCGACATTCCAAAAGAGATATTTCCCGCGGGCCACTGCTTGCTTTGCGAGGAGTTTTTGCGCCTCCCAATCCAAGTCTTCTCCTACTGCAGCGGAAAGAGTAATGGAGAGCGTATTATACTGCGGCGAAGATAGGCAAACATCTGCTTTTTCATGGATCATAGGAAGAAAGGGTTTTTCGTTTATGTAGAGATGGGCATGATCCCAAGATAGACGTAGCTGCTTCTCCATTTACCCCTTTCCATTGATAAATTGATGATAAAAAATCGACCTTCCCTGTGATGTCCAAAGATCGTTGAAATAAGAAGGTCCGTATCCATCCCACTCCGACACAAAATAAGGGGAAGGGAAATGGGATCTCCACTCTCCGCTCTGTTGCATCTGTTCAACCATCTGTCTGCTATACGCAGCAGCGTCGGTGACAAACGTAGCTTTTCCTTCTTTCACAACGGCTTTGGCTATTGCCTGAATAAACTCTTGTTGTATAAGTCGATTCTTCGCATGTTTTTCCTTGGGCCATGGATCGGGGAAGTTGACGTAGACTTCGCTGACACTACTCTCCTGCACATAAGAAGAAGTAAAAGTCACAGCTTCTCCGCAAACAATAAAGAGATTGGGTATGAGGGTATTGTTTTTCTTAGACCAAATTTTGCGAACTCGATCAAAACGCCACTCCACTGCCACCCAATTGATCGCAGGAAAAGAGAGCGCTTTGTCTATAATCCAGGCGCCATTGCCCGAGCAGTATTCAATGACCACTCTATTTGTATTAGCAAAAACAGCGCCGCAAGACCAGTCTAGTTTGGGAAACTCGCTGTGGCCTTGGTAATAATCGGGGACAAATAGGACGCCATCTTTAAGTAAAGGACGTCTGTCTTCCCATGAATAGGGAAATGGCAAATCTTTTGGTTTCATAGGAAGAAAATTGTAACCGATCCCTGCTTTTATCATCCAGGATTTTGCTTAGCACTTGATCTATTCTCCCCTATCTTGCTAATCTAAAAATTAAACTGTGAAC
>JAHFTP010000117.1 GCA_023265495.1 Chlamydiota bacterium | reverse complement strand
GAGGGGAAGACTCTCCTCTATGTCTGCATGTCTCACATCATATTTACGGGAGACTCCACCGTTCATATGCTGTTCCACATGTGCAACAATCTCTCTACCATTAAATGGATCAAAAATGCCGTACATGGCACCGAGCTCCATCGCAATAAAATACAGGGGGGCTGCTACGACTTTTGCTATACAGGTGCCTACTTTTGAAGGGATCGTCTTTACTTCTTTCCACGACGCTACCGCTTTTTTCCCATCTCTTTCTTTGATGGCCTCACCGAGCAATGGGATTGCTTTGCAAGCGACAGTTCCTGTAACGATAAGAGCTTTTGCTCCGTACCACCACATCCTAGCCACAGCAAACACAGGGCTTACCAGTGCGACGAGCACACATTTAACTGCAACGGTGAGCATGCTATCGTCAACGTAGAGATCTCCCGTATGGGTGTTGAGCACGGAAAAATGGTGGGTAGATTCTTTCGTGTGAGCATTGACGTGCTCTAGCTCCACCTCTACAAACTTGCGGTCTCTGGCCACCTCATCCACAATAGGATATCCAGTTGACCTGGATACACCATCTAATCCCACTAAAACATTTGGTAATGACATTGGCCTAGACCCTCCAACAATTTAAGCCACAATTATAGGGGTAAAAACAGTAAAAATCAATGCATTATGGATAGGCAAAAAAATAATACAGATTGTCTAATGCCTAAACAGAATATAATTATATTAATACAGCATAATAAAAATTTTTATAGCAAAAAAATCTTAGATCCAATGCGGAGCATGGTAGCTCCTTCTTCTATTGCTATGGGATAATCATGGCTCATCCCCATGGAGAGATGGGGCAAGATAGGGCCATTTTGCGCTTGCTCACGTATTTGGTCCCTTAATTTACGAAGCGAGGAAAAACACTCCCTCACCTTCTGCCTATCCTCTGTAAAGGGAGCCATGGTCATGAGTCCCTGCACCTGTATGCCGGGGAGAAGAGAAATTTTCTCCCATGCTGCTAGCACGTCATAGGAAGAAAAGCCCTGCTTTGTCCCCTCCCCGGAGACATTTACCTGAAGGAGGATTTTTGTGTGTTTTTCCTTGCTTGCCAATTTTTCTAGTAAAGAGAGAGAGTCTACCGAATGTATCCAGGGAAAGTGAGAAACGGCTTTTTCCACCTTGTTCGACTGGAGATGCCCTATAAAATGCCAGCAAATATCTGAGGGTAAATCTTGCATTTTTCCAAGAGCCACATCGACTCTGTTTTCTGCGAAATTTCTGATTCCTGCTCCATAGGCCTCTAAGACTTGCTCAGCAGATGCTCTCTTGCTAACGGCAATGAGCCTAATATCTTTAGGATCTCTTCCGCAATCCAAAGAAATCTGCTCGACATGCTGACGGAGCTCTTGCACTCTAGAAGTGATCGACATAAGGGCCGCGTAGTATCTCTTGGACTGCCATATACTTTTTTAAGCTGGTCTTATCTTGAAACAGTTTTTTGCCTTTTGAGACAATGGGAGCTGTTTTGATCCTATAGGCGGAGTCTGAAGCCGTCGGCATAGAAATAGGCACCTTAGTTATAGGAGTCGGAGCCTTTTTTATAGTGGGAGGGACTCTTCGGATACGTGGAGTTGCATGGGGTTCTGCTTGCCCTTGAGGAGCGGCTTTTGGCTTTTTCTTCTGCAGAGAGAAAAAATAGAGAGCAAGAAGAGCTAACGTAACTAAGGCACCGAAGAGATCATCCACTTTCATAGAAAGAAACCTATTTTTGTTCTTTTTCGCTATCTCCAGAGATCGATTTTCTCATCTCCGTATCTGCTTGAATATTTTTCATCCTATAGTAGTCCATGATGCCGAGATTACCCGATCTGAACGACTCTGCCATAGCAAGGGGAATTTGCACTTCTGCTTCCACTACCTTCGCTCTCATGTCAGTGACTTTTGCTATGTTCTCTTGTTCCATAGCAACAGCCATGGCTCTTCTCTCTTCGGCTCTTGCCTGAGCAATGATCTTATCCGATTCCGCTTGGTCTGCGCGCAGCCTCGCTCCGATGTTCTCTCCAACGGAGATATCCGCTATGTCAATAGATAAGATCTCAAAGGCCGTCTGTGCATCGAGCCCTCTTTCCAGCACAAGCCGGGAGATGCGCTGGGGAGATTCGAGCACATCCTTATGAGTTGCAGCCGCTCCGATGGCATTGACAATACCTTCCCCTACCCTGGCGATGATCGTCTCTTCTGTAGCGCCGCCGACGAGCTGTTGGATGTTGGTTCTTACAGTGACCCTAGCTCTACATTTTAGCTGGATACCATCTTGTGCAACAGCAGTGATGTATTCTCCATGTACCTTATCTGGGCAGTCGATCACTTTGGGGTTCACAGATGTCCTCACAGCGTCGAGGATGTCTCTCCCCGCTAGGTCAATGGCTGTCGCCTGTCTCCATGTTAAGGAGATATTGGCCTTATCTGCTGCTATAAGCGCCCTGACTATATTGATGACATTTCCCCCCGCGAGGTAGTGCGTCTCAAGGTCAGAGACGGTAATCATCTTAAGTCCTGCCTTATGGGAGTTGATATACGCATTGACGATGACGCGTGAGGGAATTTTTCTCAGGCTCATCCCAATAATATTAAATAAGGCAATCGGTGTCCCCGACACAAACGCCTGAAACCATAAGCTGATAAATCTCGCCACGAGGGATAGAAAGATGATCGCTACGATCCCAAAAATAAAAATAAGGGCGGTAAGGCCAAGGCCTACGTCCACCTCAGCTAGTAGAAAACAATGAGCAATCGATTGCATGATGATTAGATCTCCTTAAGATAATTCTTTAACAAGTAAATAGGATGCCCTTCCGCCAATGATACGCACTCGGACCCCTTTGTTGATATAGCCGCGCTCAGATAGTGCCTGATAGGATTTTCCTTCGACGGTGACATGCCCCGCAGGCTTTAGGTCAGTAAGGGCATCCCCCTCCTTCCCTATGAGAGAATCATCAAAGAAAGAAGCTTTATGTCCTTCCTGATCTCTTTGTAAGAAGAAAGAATCCTTTTCCCTCGTTTTTTTAATCCGATACAGGGCGTACCGACAAACAAAATAGGTACTTATCCCTGCGCCTAGCAAAAATAACGAAGCGCCAAGGATAGACCCTTCCTGCCACCCATAAAATACTATAGCGGTAAGTACAAGGACTCCACCTATAACGGCAAGGACGCCGCCCGGCAAAAAAAATTCTAGATACACACAGATGAGTCCCAGCAAGACTAAAGACAGAGCTATAAACATAATGATAAAAACTACTTTTTTCTTATTTTGACTATAATGGTGGACCCTTCATGGGCTATCACAATAACTGAAGTCCCCTTATCGATAAAGAAGCCATCAGCACATGCGTCGTAGAGCATATCATGGATGAGAACTTTTCCGGAAGGACGAAGAGGAGTATACGTCTCTCCCTCTGAGCCTACCTCCGGGAGATCGAAGCTAAGAGAAGTAAATCCTTCTTCCTTGTTTTGTTCCCCCCGTAAGATCAGTTTCTGCCACAAAAGATTTTTTTTTGTCAGATACCTAGCCAAAAGACTCGCTATAATCATGGAGACGACAAGTGCGCCTATAAGCCAGGAGAGTCTCGTGACAAACTCGATTGCCGTCACACTCCAGTCGCTCGTATCCCAGGAAAAATCCCCATAGGACACATGAGGGAGCAGCAATGCCATAAGGCCCACTATGGAGAGGACTATCCCCACCACCCCAAGGATGCCGAAGCTCGGAAGAAGAAAAAGCTCGATAGCCACTAAAACTAAACCGCTCACCAATAGAATAATCTCTAAAAAGTGGATCGTCTGCAGCGCAAAGCTCGAAAGGAGGATCAACGCCATGCAAATGAGCGCTAAGCTGCCAAAAATGCCGGCGCCGGGGTGGCTCATCTCCCCATAGACCCCTAAAAGTAGACCCATGAACAGCAAGGAAGAAACCAGGGGATGCATAAGGAAAGCAAAAAAATCGATCTTCCAATCTTGATACCCCAGCAGCTCCGCATGAGGGATTTTAGCAAAGAAGCTTTGCTGAAAAAGCAGGGATTTATGCGCCGGCCAAACATCTTTGCTTTTTTCTTCTTCTGTAAGGGGAGCTAAAGAAACAGCGTCCACTTTAAAGTCGGCGACAGACAGGTGGACAAGCTGGTAGGCACTCAGCGTGAGAAGCTTTCCTTCCCTGGAGATGATTTCATCATCTGGGCGGATTTCTTCTTCTTTCTCCAACCTTATCATTTTCCCATGCCTTTGCACTAAAAGGATGTCCTTATCGACCATGGCTTCTGCGATGAGAGGGTCCCTCCCATAAAAGGATGCCGTATTGGCAAATTCTGCGCGTAGTGCGGAGTTGATCTTCTCTGAAGCGGGCTGCATACCGCCCCCTTCTCCTGCGATCACAGGCTCCGCAGCGCCCATGCTGGCGTCGCCTACAATCCCGATAAAACGGCAGGAATAGGCAAGCAATGCACCGGCAGAGAGAGCCCAATTATCAATAAAGGCGACAACAGGGATGTGGTACTCTGCATCGAGCCTTTTAAGCTCCTCGGCGATCTTAATTGCTGCAAAGACCTCTCCGCCCGGAGTATTGAGCCTAAGCACAACAAAACAGACATTTTGCTTTCTAAAGTACTCAAGAGCATACTTCACATACAAGTGGGTGGAGTTATCAATTCCCCTATCCTTATCAATAGACAAATAGCCAACGTTATTGACTCCTGCAAGATCATATTGAATGTACTTGGATAGTTTGTCATCCATGCTAGGATTTTGATCCTCTGCACAAGCGGCGGACAGAAAAAAAAGAGAGCACAGAAAAGAAAATAACAGTTTTTTACGCATAACGACTTTGTAAAAACTCCAAAATAATTTGTTTCGTTTTTTCTAGGTGGGCATTGCTATGAGCTGCTGAAACAAAGCTCGCTTCATATTGCGAAGGAGCGAGGTAGATGCCCCTATGAAACAAATAGGCAAAAAACTCTCTAAAAGCATCTATATCCACAGTGGAGAGATCTTCTCTAGATCCCACCTGCCTTACCCCAAAAAACAGGGTGAACATGCACCCTATACGATTGAGGCATACATTCCACCCACGAGATCTGATTTTTTCTTCTATCGGCCGCAAAAGAATATCTGCCTTCTGCTGCAACGTTTCATAAAAGTCTGGCCTTTCAAGCAATCCCATCACACAGAGACCTGCCGCCATGGCAAGGGGATTGCCGGAGAGGGTCCCCGCCTGGTAGACACTGCCAAGGGGGGCGAGCTCGTCCATGATTGTTTTTTTTCCTAAAAAAGCCGCAGCGGGAAGCCCCCCTCCAATAATCTTTCCAAGACAGGTGATATCCGGAACTACCCCGCACCTATTTTGCACACCGCCAAGGCCAAATCGATACCCGGTGACCACTTCATCGAAGATAAGAAGAGCTCCTATTTTTTCTGTTTCTCCCCTCAAGGCTTTGAGGAATGAGGGCCTGGCTTCTACGACACCCATATTCGCTGCAACAGGCTCGATGAGCACGGCAGCTACATCGCCATGCTCCCTTAAATAGGAAATGACTCTTTCTGTATCGTTATAGGGTAGTGACACGGTGTGCATCACTGTCTCCATGGGGATGCCCTTAGATGAGGCTGAAGGCAACGCACTCACCCCAGACCCTGCCTCTATAAGAAGGGCGTCGACATGTCCATGAT
>JAHFTP010000116.1 GCA_023265495.1 Chlamydiota bacterium | reverse complement strand
CATTCAACAACAAGGACAACGGGGATGTTCTGCAGCTGCCGCAGCTATGGCGCTGGCAGATCTAGGGTATGAATTCCCCCTAGATACCTTGCAACACCGCAACATATCAATCGTAGATAGGGTGGTTGAAGATATTGAGCAAGCAGGATGTAGAGCCACTTATAGCTGTGTGGAAGTGAATAAAGTATGTGATGACATCCAACAATACGGTCCCGCACAGATAGGGGCAGACGGACATTGGATATGCGTAGATGAGGTCACCAAGACGACAGTACGCCTCAGGGATCCATTTCATGGGTGGGAGATCACCGTGCGGCGAGATGCATTTGAGAAATACCTTCGGAGAGATGAGCAGTCGACTTGCACAATATTGCGTGCGACCCTCCACGAATCACATCCGTTATACAAACGCCGAGCGTAGTGTGAAAAATATACTAGAGCTCTTATCAACCATTTTACGAAGACTGCTTAAAACCTGTAATTAGACAATAGGAGAATGTTGTGACCCCTTTATCTTCCTCTGCAGCCACCCATCAACCCTACACCTTTCAAGCCCAGTGGACAGAAAAAAACCAACACTTGCAATCCTCCACCGGAGAAAAGATAAAACAATTTTTCCTAGGATTTATAAACAACCTCTGCAGACGCACGGTTCTACCGAGCAGCTCTCTATCAAATACACAAAGACAAATTGCGCATGAAAATTTCCATATGTTCTGGCACGGAAAGGTCTCTTATCCAATGCAAGATCTCCTCCGAGCATCCTACTCCCCCACTTCCTGCACGTTGACTACTCCTGATGGGACGGAGCTTAATGCTACCTATTTCCGACACAATGAGGCTGATGAGACAAGTGATACGGTAATTTGCTTCCAGCCCAACGCTGCCCTTAGCAAAATGCAAGCTTTTCAATGGCTCATGAAAGAGTCTCTTTTAAAAGATAAAAAAACTAACTTTGTGATCTTTGACTATCGAGGCTGCGGCGAATCTAAAGGAAAAGCTCAATCTGCTAAAGACCTCATCCAAGATGCCGATACCGTGTATCAGTTTGTACAAAATAAGCTCCACGTTCCCCCACATAAAATCCACCTCTATGGCTGGTCTTTAGGAGGAGGCATCAGCGCTGAATTAAAAGCCCTGCACCCGGAGCATACAGGAAAATATGTAAACGAAAGATCGTTTAAATCCCTATCTAAACTATGTAAGACTCTGACCCCCTCTACTAAATTCAACCGCCTTGCAGTAAATCTCCTCAAATTCTTTGGATGGAATATAAAAGCCAATCGCCGGATAGACTCCTGGGCGGGAGAAAAGAAAATCGTCTATCATCCACAAGATCCCGTCATAAAGACTGCAGGCCTTGCGCAGTATCTTCAAGGTAAAGATCTAGCTCGGCATAAAGAGATTATGAACTTACAAGACTCCATACCGATTCCCTTTGGAGAAAGGATCAACCATCATTGCCACCCTCTTGTAGCTTATGTTAGCCCTCCGCTATCCCCTAAAAAAGAGATCGCAGACTTTCTGTTCTAAGGCTCACCTTTTTCTTGGGCAGTATAGATTTCGGCTTTCCTGATACGCACCAATTCCAAAATATCCTCTGCGCGGATCATCCAAGCATACGAGAAGAAAGTCAAAACAAACACTGCGCCGAGCAGAGAAAATTGCACAAGCTGCTGCGCAAATTGCCGACTTACTCCCAAGCCAGGCTCTCCTAAAAAAAGAGGAATTGTTTCATCTGCCACAAGAAAATAGCCCAATAAAAGCGTCATACCAGCAGCTATGAAGCTACAAACTGCTGTCTTCATACAGCTACGAAAAACACAAGAAGAAAATAAGACCCCCATTTTTTTCGTAAGCACTCTTTGCAAAAGGAAAAAATTAAAAAAGGCAGAAACACTCGTAGCCAAGGCTACACTGAGTGCGCCCCATCCAAATATAAATACAAACACATAGTTTAAACCAACGTTGAGCACCACAGATAACAAAGCACTGATCGTAGGAAGCCTATAGTTTTTTTGTGCGTAACAGGCTGGAGCTAACAGAAGAACAAAAACAGAAGGGAGAAGACCTACACCATATCCCCAAAGACATAGCACTGTTTGTATAGTATCAGGCATGCTAAAATCCCCTCGCCCATAAAGGAGATTAACAATACTCAGCCCTAAGACAAAAATACCGAGCGTTGCCGGAAAAATCAGGCTAAAGCTTCTTCTTATTGCAAAGCCGATCAACTCCTTATATCTATCCCAATCTCCTGCAGAAACAGCTCTAGATAAGGGGGGCAGCAATGCTGACGAGAGGGCCACTCCAAACAAAGCTAAAGGCAGCTGTTCTATCCGAATGGCATACCATAGATAAGCAGGGCCTTCAAGCGAGGCAAAACGAGCAAAAATCGCATCTAATGCGCTGTTGATTTGCACGGCCCCCACTCCAATTACACCTAGAAGAAAAGGTTTCCCCATTTTCTTCACCTCTGAAGAAAAAAAGGACATTTGCATGAATTGCTTCCAGGAGATCCTTTTCTTTAGATAAGATACCACATGGGGCAGCATAACTGCCCACTGCAAAAAAAAGGCAGCAATCATTGCAGATGATAGCCCTATCATCGCGATGTCCGACGGCTTATCCTTATAGATAAAAACAGCAAGGATCCAAATAACATTAAATCCTACGGGGGCAAACCCGGACAAGAAAAACTTCTTCTCACATTGCAACAAGGCGGCATTGAGTCCGAATAAACAAAGAAACAACGCCCCCGGCAGCATGAATAAGGTTAAATAGAGAATTTCTCTAAATGAAGAGGATATCGGCAGCCAAAGATAGACGCCGAGCAAAGAAACTTCTGCCACTGCAAGGACTAAAAGAAGGAAGAAGGAAAAAGAAAAAAATAAATCTCTAAAAAAGCAGGCCCCCTTTTCTTCCGACTCTTTCCTGAGCAGTTCGAACTGCGGAACAAACCCTGAAAGCAACGGCCCTTCCCCGAGCAGCCTGCGGAGCAAATAAGAAAAACGATACGCTACCATAAATGCAGCAATGGAGGCCCCGCTCCCGAAACAAAAAGCCATGGCTATATCGCGAAACATCCCCGTGACCCTGCTAAGGATGGTTCCTGAGAGAAAGGCAAGTGAGGATCTAGATAGAGTCTTTGTGGTGTCTTGTGCCATAGAAAAAAATGCTTTTTTAAAAGTGTGATAACTAGCTACACTATCACCGAAGACACACCTTTTTTGGAATCAAAATCTATGAACAAGATCCCTGCAGAAAAGCTGCTTATCGGCGCCCATACTTCAGCAGCGGGCGGCGCACATCTAGCCCTGTTAGAAGGTCAAGTAATTGGAGCCACCACTGTGCAGCTATTTACATCTAATCAAAAAAGGTGGCAAGGGCGTGAGATCACAGAAGAAGATGCAGCTCTCTTTCAAAGTACGCTACAAGAGACAGGCCTAGACAAAATCATGAGTCATGATAGCTACCTCATTAACCTGGGATCTCCGGATAAAGAAGGCCTTCACAAAAGTAGAAAGGCTTTTAAAGAAGAACTCATCCGCTGTCAAACGCTCGGCATTACCTTCTTAAACTTCCACCCCGGTGCCGCTCTCGACTCATCAGAGGAAGAATGTCTAAACACCATCGTCGCCAGTTTAGAAGAAATGGAAAAAACCGCAAGCGGGGGAAAAACAAAGATTCTCCTAGAAACAACCGCAGGACAAGGTTCATCTGTAGGATATACATTTGAGCATCTAGACTACATCATTGACCGCGTACATAAAAAAATATCTATTGGCGTATGCATTGACACTTGCCATATCTTTGCAGCAGGCTACGACATCCGCACAGAAGATGGATGGAAAAAGATGATTCACCAATTTGATGAAGTGGTAGGGATAAAGCACCTCCAAGCATTCCATGTAAATGACTCGATGAAACCCCTAGGATCGAGAAGAGATAGACACGCCCCCTTAGGCGATGGGGAAATTGGCTGGAGCTGTTTTAAGGCAATGATGACCCATCCTCAGACTAGAGAAATTCCCAAATATTTAGAAACACCGGATGGCCCCCCTCTTTGGAAGAAAGAAATTCACAAACTGCGCGAATTCGCCAAATAATTTTTGCATTTAGGCTTTAAAAAATATCTTCCACATACATATACTTTGTGCTTAACACTAAGGCTTTCTAAATGCTAGAAGGATCTCCTCTTCATTCTATGGGGAAACAGTATCTTCCAAACATTTTAGAAACAAAGGGTTGTCTATATGTTTCTATTTTCTACCAAGAAAAAACAAAAACCACTTCTTAACCATTCCATTTATGTTCTTTTTTGCTTGCTGTTCTGTTTTTTTTCTTTGGGCGCAACAAAACCTAAAGACCTATCTAGTTCAAAAGCATTCATAGATGTGATCCATGGCACCTATATTGACTGGGAAGTAGATACCATTGCAACGGAACTATGGAACCTATCTATTGAGCGAGGATATTCTCCTTTATTTATCGACGAGCAGCTGCAGAGCTCCCCCAACTTTTTTCATATAGGGGGCGTTGATGCACACGACCTACACCTCATGGTCAATAAAGAGTGTCTTCAAGAGGAAGCTGTCATTTCAGAAAACGGCACTTTATTTTATAAAGATGACACCTGTGAAATAGTCTATAATGATGGAACGCGAAGTATATACCAAAAGGCACCCCATCCACTTTTTCATCTAGAAGAAAAAGTGATTGATCTTGCTGATCACAACGAGCCCTATGTCTCCGAGCATTTTCATCTCGTAGAGCAGATCTCCCCACAAAGGGGGTTGCTTACCTTCTTATACAATGAGGATGGATTATTACATTGCATTAAGCAGATGGATATTTCAGGAAATAACCCCCTTGTATCTATGCAGTTCACCTATCATCTGAAAGCTGATGAGCTGCAGATAATTATTAGCTCTAATCAAGAGGAGTTCATTTACTATTTTACTTTCACTTTTCCTGACTCCTATATTCTTACAAAAGTCACCCATAATGGAGACATCCTCTGCACTTACGAATACCTCTTTCAAGATAATGATCATCTACTAAGCAAGAAAATCGCACAAAATGGGGATGTTGTAGAGATCCATTATGACCCACAAAACAAAGTGCAAACGATTCAGCTCTCTTCTCCATTTTCTGAAAAAGAAAACTATCAGTGTTCTTTCTCTTACGGTGATCATTACACAGACATAGTTGATACACTGGGCCATCAATTTCACTATTCGCATGAGGAAGTAGAGGGCAACCTTATCTCAAAGAATCCTTCATCTGCAGGAAAAGAAATACATTCTAGTATGGCAATTAATCGCTCTCCCACATCTAAACATTTCCTTCATTTCCCCCACTTTGTCTTTGCATCTAATAAAATGGCCATTAGCTCTAGGGTGAACAACTTTAATGTTTCAGCTACTAGTTCTTCCCAACTCCACAAAAGACCTCCTCAAGGCCCTCCAGGGCCCCCTGGACCTACGGGAACCTCCGGTCCTACAGGGAATACGGGAGCATGTGGACCTAAAGGTCCTACCGGGCCTCAGGGGGAAGATGGTTGTGATGGAGCGACCGGCCCTACAGGTTCTACAGGTCCTCAAGGGAATATTGGACCAACGGGAGCTACGGGTTCTAAAGGAGAAGTCGGTTCTACTGGTGTAACCGGTGCAACTGGTAACACGGGACCTACAGGTGCAACAGGAAGTACAGGCCCTACAGGTTCCACTGGTCCTCAAGGGAATATTGGACCAAC
>JAHFTP010000115.1 GCA_023265495.1 Chlamydiota bacterium | reverse complement strand
TATTTAACAATCAGCATGGCAAGGCAGCGGAAAAAAATGGGAAAAGAGATCTCTACATCACCCTCTCGCTTTCTCTTTGAGATCCCTAAAGAACTGATTAAAGTGACTTCCCACCAAACCCTTTGTTAATATAGAAAAAGACATACACAAAAAAAGTCGCTCCCTATATTTGTATTAAGACAATTGCTGAGAGACGCAGAGAAATGGCACCTATGCACGAGATGATACAGATTTTCACCGATTGGCTTTTACTTTATGGTGGCCCCATTTTATTTATTCTGCTCGTCTTAGGCATCGTAGGACTTCCCATCCCTGATGAGACGCTCCTCGTTCTTTCAGGCTGGCTCGTGGCAACGGGACGGCTGGAGGCGATACCCACCTTATTCTGTGCCATCACAGGCAGCATGTGCGGTATTACAATCAGTTATTGGCTGGGGCTGCATACCGGTTCTTGGCTGATCAAAAAATATGGGCATCGACTGCGGATTACGGAAGCCAGGATGAAAAAGATCTATGTTTGGTACGCAAAGATTGGAAAATGGACACTTCTTATCGGGTACTTTATCCCGGTAATTCGCCATCTTGCAGGCTATGCAGCAGGAAGCCTCAAGCTCAGCAGAAAAGACTTTATCCTTTTTGCTTATACGGGAGCCATTTTGTGGTCTATCACCTTCCTGTCTATCGGCTATTTCCTACTCATTGAAGTGTGGAACATTTAGCCTTTTACTGAAAGCTCCCGCAGAGTTTCTTGTAAATCTATTTGCACTTGCTCCGGGGCAGTATCTTTGATCTTGGAGACATGTTCTTTTGCTAAGACAAACAGCTCTTTGCTGAAAAAAAATTGGGCCAATAGCAGATGAATCTGCCAGAGATGTTCCCTATCCTTTTTCCCAAAATGTTCTATATAATCTAGTAAGGGAAAAGCTGTTTTTCTAGGATCTTCTTTTTTCTTTGCTCTTTGTACATTCGTATGAAAATCAATGACTGCTAGTTTATACTGTGAAAAGCATTGATTTTTGGGGTCTAAGGAGCAAATTTTTTTCTTGATAGCCAAAACTTCCGGACTTTTTCTTTTTGCCTGAGCAAGAAGATCTGCATATTTTTCTATGGTGAAAAACAGCTTTTCCGAAGAAGCCAGACCTATGGATAGGATCTGCTGCTTAAACTGAGGCATGATTTTTGCCTTTTCATAAAGCTCTTTGATCTTCTCCCCTTTTTCTGAGGAGAAATGCTCGGAAGAGAGTGCGCCTAAAAGGTCGTAATACTGCGTAGACAAAGCCTTCAGCTCTAGGGCCCACTCCTCTGCAGAAAAGGGGATATATCCCCTACGGGCGATTTCTTCTTGGTTGCTTGTCAAAAGAATAATCAGGGGGAACTCCTCCACATGGAACTTATCTTCAATGACACTTGACTCTGTGCTTTGTTTGCTGTGCTCGATCTTGGTAAGCACAAAGTCTTTTTGCAGAAGGGTGTAAAAAGAAGGATGGCTCATCACCTCATTTTCAAACTTCTCAGACCAAGGACACCCCTCTTTATCAACAAAAATAAGGACGAGGTCTTTACCCTCATTTTTAGCTAGCTCCACGGATTTTGCATAACCAATTGCCCAAGAATCCTTTGCTTCTTCTGCATGAGCTCCAACCAGGAATATAGTTGTTAGTAGTACAAGGATATATTTCATCAAAAGCCTTTGCGGTTAACATCCACTCTACTACTCCGTATAAATAAAAGTTGAGTTTTACAAAATGTTTTTTTCCATCCACAAACATTGTTAAGAAGGAAAAAACCTAGTACAATACGCCCTCTTTTATCTTTCCAAATGGAGCCTATGTCTTTTTCCCCAACGCTGATCTTAAGACACAAAAGAGAGAATCTGAAGAAATGCAGCTTACGCTTTCTTGAGCAACGCTCCGACATGCTTTTTTTCACCTATCCCAAAGATCCCCTCCCCGATCTTTCTTCTTATATACTCCTTACAATGGACGCCCCCCTTTTATCTTATGAAGACCAAGGCAAAGGAATACTTCTTATCGACGGCACCTGGCGTTATGCCAAAGTGATGGAAGAGCACATCCCCAAGAATCCTTTGATGCTGAAAAGAAGTCTTCCTCCCCACTATCAGACTGCGTATCCCAGAAGGCAAGAAGACTGCCAAGATCCGAAACGCGGGTTAGCTTCTGTGGAGGCTTTATATATTGCCTATACCCTGCTCGGTAGAGATACGACCGGATTACTGGATCATTACTATTGGAAAGAATCCTTTTTTCAGCTGAATCCTTGATCTATATTTCACGAAAAATTTTTATCTTTGCTAATTAGTTTTTTTATGACATAACAGTCGTTTAGATAAAAAAACCATGTTCACGGCATGATCAAAGAGCTTTTATTTAGCCTAACCTGCTTTTCCTTATTCGCTACTGCTTGCGCAGAAGAAAAGCCCTCCAAAACTGTATCTCCGCAAGGAAAAAAACTTACGCGAAGAGAGATGGGCGCATCTTCTGAAACAAAGAAACCTAAACAGCCGCAAGCGCAGAGCAAAGAAAAACAGCCACCGCAAAAAACTAGTAAGACAAAACAAGACCAATCCCCTCTGATTGTCTCTAACAAAGAATCTACACAAAAATCCTCTCAGAGCAAAAATAAAAGACAAAACCACCTTGCACAAGCAGAAAAAAACTCTCCAAATGAAGAGGAAGAGGCAAGCTCTTGTGAAAAGGCCCCTTCTAGCTTCCGAGTCACATTAGGACAGAGGGAAGCGGGCGGCATAGGATATAGAGATGGCTATTCCTCTTTAGATGTTTTTTTAAATTTTTCCTCCTTCCATAGGGTCAGACCTTTCTTTGACCTTCGCATGCATGTATCCAATGAAGGGCATCCTGCAGCCAACGCTGGCTTCGGCTTAAGATACCTCCCTAGTTGGATGAAAGCGGTGATCGGAGGGAATATCTTCTTCGACTTTAGACAAGCCAACCATTCCACCTTTGAACAACTAGGTACAGGCTTGGAGATACTGGGAACAAAATGGGATATGCAAGTCAACGGATACTTCCCCATCGTCAAAACCAGCCACCTCTACCACATAAACTTTCATAAGTTCACAGGACATAGAGCCCTATTCCATTATCACCGTGAAATTGCTATGCGCGGGCTTGATGCAAGCGTCGGCAGACTGATCATCAAGAGCGGCCCCTACGATCTTACCGGCACACTGGGCGGCTACCACTTTGTTGGTGAGGACAACTTAAGAGCCACAGGGGGCTTAGTTAAGCTCACAGCTAACCTATCTCGCTATTTTACCGTAGAGGTGCAAGGATCTTACGACAACCTATTTGAAGGGATTATTCAAGGCGCTGTTTACCTCAACCTCCCTTGTGGGAAAAGGGTGAAGACAGAGAGAAAAGGTCTGCCTTGCGCCACAGAGTATGCCTTAGCAAATAGATATGTCCAGCCCGTTTCCCGATTTGAAATGATTGTCACACATGAACATATTCATGACAGCAACGCCCAAGATCCAAGAACGGGAGATCCTCTTAACATCATCTTTGTAAACAACACAAACCCCACTTCCGGCGACGGCACTGCAGAAAACCCCTACCTCATCCTTTCCGCAGCTGAGGCGGCATCATCTCCCGGAGATATGATTTATGTATTCACAGGCAACGGAACATCTTTCGGGTTAAATACAGGGATCCTCTTACAAAACAACCAATGGCTGCAAGGCTCCGGAACAGCGTTTGACGTGCTTCTAAAGACCGACTGGGGATTCGTGAATGACGTAGTCCCAGCACAAACCCCTGCCAACCCAACCATTTCGATAGGAATTGGGGATGCTGTCACCTTGGCAAATAGCAACATCGTAAATGGCTTTAACATCATAGGAGCCAACAACTCTATTGCAGGTGTTGGCATTACTAATGCAACCATCACGAATGTGAACCTATCCGGCGCTTCTAACACCGATATCGGGCTGAGCGCCTTTTCAGGAACCCTTGTCGTTGGCAACGTCTCTTCCAATTCGGTAAATGGCCTTGTTCTGCTCAGCTCTACAAACTTCACAGCAAATGTCAGCAGTAGCATATTTACCAACACAGGAACAGATAACATATTCATAGATATCACGGGGTCCGGCAGTGGAGTCGCCAACATACAAAACTCTGCCTTCCTAAGTTCTACAGATGGCGTCACAATCCAAACGTCTAACACCTCTACAGCTACCAGCACCATCGAAGGCAACACCTTCACCAATATCTCCTCTTCCGCGCTGAACCTCATCTCGAGACATATGTCCTCTAATACGGCAACAGTGGTATTAAATAACTTCGCTGTTATAGGCGATGGTATCCTCACCTCAGCGGGAGGCACAAGCACAGGAACCTACTACGTGTTAAATAACAACGTAGGAAGCTATGGAGCGGTTCCCCCACTGTATGGAATGATCTTCTTCACTCAAGATGCCGGCGTTACCAACCTACTGCTTGCCGGAAATGCTAGCTCCGCAGTCTCCGGAGGGTATATCATCGACCCAAGCACCCCTGCCTCCACATTCTTCGTACAGTCTCCTACTCTTACCCTATCCGGCGTACAGGCAATAAACAGCGGCACGTTATCTACAGTATCCGGAGCTGGGTTTGGAACCATTATCTTTGTGCCCTTTAATCCTCCGGACCTCTAACCGCCTATGTGGATAGCGTTTCTTCCCTTTCTCCTATTGATTGCAGCCTTTGCGAGCCTGTGGATTTCTTCTAAGAAAAAGGTGTGGGCCGGCTTATTTATCCTATTTTTGCTCGCGGCTTTTGTCTGTCGCGACCTTAGATGGAGTGGAGTTTGTGTGGTTATCGCCTGGGCAGGGCTTTGGCTTTGGTATGAAAAGAAAAAACCATTTTTCCTTTTCATGCTCTTAGTCATTTTAGGTTTTGGATATAAGTATCACTTACTGCCCGGCTTTCACAATGTACACATTACAGAGAAGTTCTATCTTGCCGTAGATTCTCCCCTTATCGGATTCTTCCCTTTAGCTCTTGTCATTCCACTTGCCAGAAGGTCAAAAGATTGGACGCAAGCTATTTGTAAAGGCTTTTGGCTGACAGCTCTAGGAATCACCTTCATGACCATCTTAGCATTAGCTAGCGGCGCAGTCTCTTTTGAAGCAAAGATCCCCTCCCATGGAGCTATGCGATACATGAGCAATTTCTTTTTTGTTGCCATACCGGAAGAGGGATTTTTTCGAGGATTTATCCAAAGTAAGCTGCTCTCCTTTTTTCCCAACAACAAAAAAGGAGAAATGGCCGCTTTGCTTCTCTCCTCTCTTATTTTTACGGTGGCCCATTTTGGATGGACAGATAGTCCTGCGATTTTAGGCTTCGTTTTCTTAGCCGGTCTCTTATATGGAACGGTGTACCTGATTTCTAAAAGGATAGAAAGTGCGATCCTTTGCCATTTCCTTCTCAATTTCATCCATATGACCTTTTTTAGTTATCATGCTATGTGACTTGCCGATAACAGGAGATTGTTACGTGTCGGCACTATACAACCTCAAAAACCCATGCCAAAATCATTACAAGATCCAAGGGCTGAAGATCCTCTTAACATCATCTTTGCCAATGGCGTTTGTTAAAACTTTCTTATTTAATACCTTAAAAAATTATGCTGCGTTTTTGAGCATCATCGGTTAAAAGATTGGTATATTTATGAACATACATGTTCGTTTTTTTGGCATACTTTTAAACACAATGCTCAAAATCAGAGACTTAGAAAATAATGAAAAGCGGAGCTGCATCGCCTTA
>JAHFTP010000114.1 GCA_023265495.1 Chlamydiota bacterium | reverse complement strand
GGGCGGAGTCTTGCTCCATAAATATAGACCTATATAATTTAAAATTAGCGGGTGATGAGGCTCGAACTCACGACCCTCACGTTGGCAACGTGATGCTCTACCACTGAGCTACACCCGCAATAGCAAAAAGAAAGGATACCCATTCTCTTCGATTTTTTTCATCTCTTTTTTCTCGTTTTCCTAATTATTAAGGTTTTTTTGTCCATGGAAGGGATGGATAGTAAAGATTTTTTCTTGCTAACGTTTGGTAAAAAATGTAAAAAGCATGAAAAAGCTCAGCTCTGCCTTAGTTTTTTTCTTTAGGGTTTTAGGAAAGACAGAGCCAATGTACCAATTCAAAGCGGATGATCTATGTTAAATTTTCGAAAGTTAAGACAAGATTTCTCATCGACAATTCTTAAAGAAGGCAAAGAGTTGCATGAAATGCAAAAGGTAGTGACTGCCAAGCTTCTTCAGTTAGATGGCAAGACTATGAAGGTAAGTGGTAAGGTTGTAGGACAGTATGAAAATACCTATGAAAGCGAAATTGAGATCGATAGATTAGAATGCGAGGCTATAGATTCAGATTGCGACTGTCCTTATAACTATGATTGTCAGCACATAGCGGCGCTCTTGTTTTACTTAGAAGAAAATATTGATAAAATCCTCGTTAGCTATTCTAAAGAAACGGACATTGATAAAATGGCCGACGATGAGGATATTTCTGAGAAAGAAAAAGATGAGTTAATCAGCAAGCTTAAAGAGGCGGAATCGAAAGAGGAGCAAAGGCAAGAAGGGTTGTTTCAAAAACAAGTTTTGCAAGAGTACATTGCTTCCGCGCACCTATTAGCTGTATCTCCCTTTTTCCGAACGAAAGAAAAGCCAGAAATTGACAAAGCGGAATTTAATGTGGTTTTTGCCCTGCCTTCTCAGCTCGATGGGGAAACAAAAGGGCCTGTAGAGATTCAGGTGGCACTACGACTTCCTTATCGATCAAAGCCGCTTCATATTCCGCAGTTAAAAAACTTTCTTGATTCCGTTAGATATGAAGAGCCTATTTTCTTAGGGGGAAAAAAATATTGTTTTTCCATGCAATCTTTTGATCTGGCAGAGCAAGAAATAGTCAAAGTCATCATGGATCACACTAGATATCAAGAAACGAGCGCAGTAGAAAAAGCGCAAAGAATGGGTTATGTGGACTTAGAAGTATTTGGGATGATTTTAGCGAAACTCCATCAAATTGCTTCTCAACAGCTCATGCAGATGGGATATGTGTACCAAGAAGATGATTTGCCTCAGCTTCCCTGTCTTTCCGAAACCAGTTTAGAAACGCCCCTTCGGTTTTCTCCTCATCAGGCAGGTCTTCGCTTTGCTCTGGAATACATTCCTCCTCCTACGCATAAGATTTTGATTAACCCCCAAGTTGTCGTAGAAAAACAGGTGGTTACCTTGGAGGAAGTTCGTTTTTTTGAGTGTGCCAAGCCTGGGATGTTTTTCAAAGGTGTTTATTATCGATTTCCCTTATCTATTACTCGACTCCATCTAAAAAACCTGCGCCATATCCGTGATATGACCATTCCACAACCTCTTTTTGGCTCTTTTGTGGAGAACTCATTGCCTGAGTTATCTCGCTATGCGGAAGTGGCCAATATGCATGTAATTGAGGACTTTGTCACACTTCCTTTTACTGGAGGTATATCTGCTGTATGCGAGCTTTCCTTTTTAAATGGAGAGTTAGAAGCTGTTTTACATTTTCTTTATGGGGAAAATAAGATACCCGCAGTATCGACTTATTTAACCTTTGAAGATGTGATGTCCTTTGTATCTGAAGAGGGGATATTAGCGAGGAACCTTGTAGAGGAAAGGAAAATCTTGGAAGATCTTTTCCAGGATTTTCTCTTTAGCAGCGAAACTGGGGTGTTTATCTCTAAATCAGAGAAGAAAATTGTCGAGTTTATGACAGACATCATTCCCAGAAATCAACATAGAGTGAAGTTCCATTGTCCGCAAAATTTACTAGATCAATTTATCTATGATAAATCTACATTTACGCTCCATCTTCAACATACAGATCGGATTGACGTCTATGAGATCGATTTAAAAGTGCACGGAGCATTAAAGAATGTGCGACTAGATACCCTTTGGGAATGTATGGCAACAAGAAAGGCCTTTATTGAGTTAGATGCGCCAAGGCCTAAAGCAAAGAAGGGCAGTGAAGGCAGCTCACGCATGTCTAAGATCCTTGTTCTTGATTTAGACCGAATCTCTGGTGTTGTAAAAATGTTCGATGAACTGGGGATTGAGGTCTTAGAAGATCATATCCTAAAGAGGCCTCTTTGGAGTCTGGCCAACATCGATGCCTCCCACTTTGAAAAACTTCCCGTCAAATTTTCCATTACCGATAAGCTTGTGGATATTAGAAAGCAAATGATTGGAGAAAAACTTCTAGCCTTCTCCGAAGTTCCGAAAAATGTGGATGCTACGCTGAGATCTTATCAGTTGGAAGGGGTTAAGTGGTTGGAAAGATTGAGGTCCATGTATCTGAATGGGATACTGGCTGATGATATGGGTCTTGGAAAAACGCTACAAGCCATTGTGGCCATTTCTCAGCACAATAAAAAGAAAAAAGCGGCCCCGGCGATTATTGTCTGTCCTACGTCCCTACTGTATAACTGGAAAGAAGAGTTTGCTAAGTTTAATTCCTCTTTAAAAACGGCTGTTGTAGATGGTATCCCGACAAACAGAAAAAAAATCATTGAAAATGTTCAAGATTATGACGTGGTGATTACCTCTTATACCTTGCTACAAAAGGATATAGAAAATTATAAGACCATTGCTTTTTCTTATGCGATATTAGATGAAGCGCAGCGTATTAAGAATCGAGGTACACGCAATGCTAAGTCTGTCAAGATGGTACAGGCAGACCATAGATTGATTCTCTCAGGTACTCCTATCGAAAACTCCTTGGATGAGCTTTGGAGCTTATTTGATTTTCTCATGCCCGGTTTTTTAAGCACATACGAGCGTTTTGTAGAGAAATATGTAAGAGTAACTGGAGCAGAGCTGACCCAAAACTTAGACTATTTAAAAAAGAAAGTGTCGCCTTTTATTTTAAGAAGGATGAAAAGCGATGTGCTCGACGACCTTCCTCCTGTTTCAGAAATTGTCTATCACTGTCAGCTCAGTGAAGTACAGCAGGAGCTCTACCGCTCTTATGCGCAGTCAGCGCGCGACGAGCTTGTGAAACTTGTGCAGAGGGATGGGTTTGATAGAGTGCAAATCCATGTGCTAGCCACACTCACTCGTTTAAAGCAGATTTGCTGTCACCCAGCGATCTTTGCTAAGGAAAAAGCGGAGCCGGGGGATTCAGCTAAATATGATATGCTCTTAGATCTCCTTCAATCCCTGGTAGAAGGAAAACATAAAACGGTGATTTTCTCGCAATACACACGCATGCTGCAAATCATGAAAGAGGACTTCGAGCAGATGGGTATCCGTTTTGCTTATTTGGATGGCTCAAGCAAAAACAGATTAGAAGTAGTGAAAAAATTCAATGAAGATGAGTCGATCTCTGTATTCCTTGTTTCATTAAAGGCTGGAGGAACAGGACTTAACCTTGTGGGAGCAGATACTGTGATTCACTATGACATGTGGTGGAATCCTGCGGTTGAAAGCCAGGCAACGGATAGAGTGCATAGGCTTGGGCAGAAAAATTCTGTTTCTGCTTACAAATTGATTACCTTAGGATCAATCGAAGAAAAAATTGCGGAAATGCAGAAACGCAAAAAAGGTCTCGTCAAGAAAGTAGTAAGCTGCGATGATGAAGCAATTGCAAAGCTTACATGGGAAGATGTACTAGAGTTGCTCAAGACGTAAGCGGAAAAAAATTATGACAAAACAGTATACAAGTAATGTAAAAGATCTCATGCAAAGACTCAGTCAGTCCTTGCTTGGAAAGGTGGGCCATTTATCTGGATTATTTTCCAACGATATTGGCATTGACCTTGGCACAGCCAATACTCTCGTCTATGTAAGAGGTAAGGGGATCGTGCTTGCAGAGCCCTCTGTTGTAGCGGTGGATTCGCTCACAAACGAAGTCTTGGCCGTAGGCCATAAGGCTAAGGCGATGCTTGGCAAAACACCGAGAAAGATTCATGCTGTCCGCCCTATGAAAGATGGGGTCATTGCCGATTTTGAAATTGCTGAAGGGTTGATAAAGGCTCTCCTTAAGAGAGTGACCCCAGCAAGAAGTCTGATTCGTCCCAAGATTTTGATTGCAGTGCCCTCTGGTATTACGGGAGTGGAGAAAAGAGCTGTAGAGGATGCAGCCCTCCAAGCTGGAGCGCAAGAAGTGATTCTTATTGAGGAGCCTATGGCTGCAGCGATAGGAGTGGATCTTCCTGTGCATGAGCCTTATGCTAACATGATTATCGATATTGGTGGTGGAACGACAGAGATCGCTATTATTTCTTTGGGAGGAATCGTAGAGGCCAGATCGCTTAGAATTGCAGGTGATGAGTTTGACGAGTGTGTGATTAACTACATGCGCCGCACCTATAATTTGATGATTGGCCCTAGAACAGCTGAAGAGATCAAAATGAGCATTGGTTCTGCCTATCCTCTCGGTGATAATGAGTTAGAGATGGAAGTGAGGGGAAGGGATCAAGTAGCAGGTCTTCCTGTTACGAAGAGAATCAATTCAGTAGAGATCAGAGAATGTCTAGCAGAGCCTATCCAGCAAATTATTGAGAGTGTGAAGCTCATATTGGAAAAGTGTCCGCCGGAGCTTGCAGCAGACCTCGTCGAACGAGGGATGGTCCTTGCAGGTGGGGGTGCTTTGATTAAAGGCTTAGACAAAGCTCTTATCAAAGAGACAGGTCTGCCGGTCATTGTTGCACCAAATCCTCTTCTTGCTGTCTGTCTTGGCACGGGAAAGGCGTTAGAATATCTAGATAAATTTAAGAAGCGCAAGTCTATGGCTGCTTGAGTTAGGGGCCGTTATGGATGGTATTTCTGCCTTACGCCAGGGAACGAGCAATGTGGCTCTCATCCATTGGGTAGAAGAGGCTGTGCGGCTGTGCAAACCAAAAGATGTTCATCTCTGTGATGGCTCCTCAGAGGAGTATGACCGCTTTTGTCAGGAGCTTGTTCAAAAAGGGGTGTTTACCCCGCTAAATCCAAATAAAAGACCACAAAGTTTTGCCTGTAGCTCTTCTCCTTCGGACGTAGCCAGGGTGGAGGAATGTACATTCATCTGCTCACAGAGAAAAGAAGAGGCCGGGCCTACAAATAACTGGCGCGATCCTAAGGAGATGAAGCAACACCTCCTAGGTCTTTTCTCAGGCTGTATGGAAGGAAGGACTCTCTACATCATTCCTTATAGCATGGGTCTTGCAGGATCTCCTATATCCCACATTGGAGTGCAGCTCACCGATTCTCTCTATGTTGTATGCAATATGTACATTATGACTCGCACTGGCAAGAAGGTGCTAGATAGCCTTAAGAGTGGTTTTTTTGTTCCTTGCATGCATTCTGTGGGCGCTCCCTTAAAAGAAGGACAAAAAGATGTGGCATGGCCTTGTGCTCCTGATAAGAAACATATCGTGCATTTTCCTGAGGAAAAGAGTATCTGGTCGTATGGCAGTGGCTATGGGGGCAATGCCCTTTTAGGGAAAAAGAGTTTTGCGCTTCGCATTGCCTCCGTGATGGCAAAAGAGCAGGGGTGGCTTGCGGAGCATATGTTAATCTTGGGTATCACAAATCCCTCCGGAGAAAAAAAGTACATAGCTGCAGCTTTTCCCAGTCAGTGTGGCAAAAC
>JAHFTP010000009.1:18607-20349 GCA_023265495.1 Chlamydiota bacterium | reverse complement strand
TTTTTTTTCTCTTTAAAAAATATTTTACTCTGAATGTAGACCAAGTCTTCACTCTATCATAACTAACTGCTGCTATACAATTGAAACTTCCTCAACAGATTTCCCCCTTTCAAAACTCAGGTCGAAAAAAAATCTTACCCTTTTTAGTGAAGTTCTAGTTGACTTTTCATCGAAGATCGTTCAAATTAGAGCCCAATCGTTAATAACGAATTTGTAAATTTTTAGAACCCACAGAAAACCAATTAGGAAAGTAACCTATGACAAAACAAAAAGGCACCATCAAATTTTTTAATGCACAAAAAGGCTTTGGATTCATCGCTCCAGATAATGGCGGCGCTGATCTATTCGTTCATGCAAACAACGTACTTGGCGACCCTAAATCTTTAAGAGAAGGGCAAAAAGTCGAGTTCGTAGAAGGCGCGGGACGCAAAGGCCCAGAAGCTACAGAAGTACAAGCTCTGTAGTCCCTCTTCTAAGAAAGCCTTCTTTTTTTGAGAAGGCTTTCTATTCTTCGTGATATTTTCCTTTAATTACTTCAAGGACTGCCGGATCAGATAAGGATGTGGTATCCCCTGCGATGCGCCCTTCGGCTATGTCTCGAAGTAACCTCCTCATAATTTTTCCGCTTCGTGTTTTAGGAAGATCGCAAACAAAAATGATTCTTTCAGGTCTAGCAATAGCACCAATTTTTTTTACGGTGTGTTGTTTAAGATCATTCTCTAAATCATCATAAAAACCCATTTTTTCCTTGAGAGTCACAAAAGCGACGATGGCTTGTCCTTTAATCGAGTGAGAGATAGCAATCACGGCAGCCTCTGCTACATACTGATAGTCGACGAGGGCGCTTTCAATTTCCATGGTCCCTAAGCGGTGACCTGAGACATTGATCACATCATCTACGCGTCCTGCAAGCCAAAAATAGCCATCTTCATCCCGGCTGGCACCATCTCCTGTAAAATAGGTTCCTCCATCCCCTTTTTTCCAATACGTCTCTTTGTATCGAATGGGGTCGTTATGAATGCCTCTTAGCATCGAGGGCCAAGGAGAGGTAATGACAAGATATCCGGAAGATTGCGCCTTGCCTTGATCATCTACAATAGAGACATCTATGCCGGGCAGAGGCTTAGTAGCACTTCCGGGTTTAAGAGGAGTAAGACCTGGAATCGGCGCTATCATAATGCTTCCCGTCTCTGTCTGCCACCAGGTGTCTACAATGGGGCATTTCCCCTGTCCGATGTGGGTATGATACCACATCCAAGCCTCAGGATTGATAGGTTCACCCACTGATCCTAAAAGGCGCAAAGAGGAAAGATCACAGCCCTTGGGCCATAGCTCTCCCCATTTCATAAATGTGCGTATTGCTGTAGGCGCAGTGTAGAGAATAGTGACACCATACTTTTCGATGAGTTTCCAGAAACGGTTTCGCTCCGGATAGTCAGGAACTCCCTCATACAGAAGCTGGGTCATCCCATTGGAAAGAGGACCATATACTACGTAACTATGTCCAGTCACCCATCCAATATCTGCAGTACACCAGTAGACATCGGATGGCTTACTATCAAACACCCAACGCATAGTCATCGTGGCTCCCACCATGTAGCCACCTGTTGTATGAATAATTCCTTTTGGTTTTCCTGTGGTGCCTGATGTGTAGAGAATATACAGTTCATCTTCCGCATCCATCACTTCTGGGGGGCATTCTTGTGCAGCATCATGCATGAGTTCATCATACCACAAGTCCC
>JAHFTP010000009.1:0-18582 GCA_023265495.1 Chlamydiota bacterium | reverse complement strand
TGAGGCTTCATAGGAATAGAATGACTTGTATGCTTCAATACAATCACATGTTGTATACAGGCAGTGCCCTCGAGTGCTAGATCAACAGTCTCCTTTAACGGAAGAATTTTACCTTTCCGGAACCCTCCATCTGCTGTAATGAGAAGTTTGGCTCCTGCATCTAAAATTCTGTCTTTTACAGATTCAGAGGAAAAACCTGCAAAAATCACCGTATGAATGGCACCAATGCGTGCGCAGCTGAGCATAGCAACTACTGCTTCAGGAACCATGGGAAGGTAGATCGCTACTTTGTCCCCTTTTTGTATGCCTAAACTCTTAAGCACATTGCCAAATTTATTGACTTGCCCATAGAGATCTTCATAGGTGAGAACTCTGTCTTCTCCCCTTTCCCCCTCCCAAATAAGAGCTGCCTTGTGCCATACGGGAGTTCCTCTATGGCGATCAAGGCAGTTATAGCAAGCATTGAGCTTGCCTCCAACAAACCACTGCGCATGGGGAGGGTTCCACTCGAGAACCTTGTTCCATGGTCGAAACCAGTCCAGACTCTCAGCCTGCTTTGCCCAAAAAGCTTCTCGGTCCTGTGCTGCTTCTTCAAATAGAGTGACTAACGAAACATGGGAGTCTTCTGCACAATTAGTTTCTATAGAGAGGCTACCTTGACAAGGCGAACTAGACTTTAACATAATAAAAATACTCCTTACCGCAGGTGAAACTTGGGCATAAAAATATGCTGGAATAGATAACTTTGTCCATCGAAAAGTGGGATACACTCTGTCTAAAGTCAATAGCCTTTCTAAAAAATTTACCATTCTGAAGTCAATAGACATAATTAGTACGTATACGTATAATGTTGGATATACGGAACCAGATTTAGGAGAAGATGATGTTTAGCCCCACTTTAGGATTTACGCTGCTGTTTGTCACGAGCCCACAAAAAAGCAGTCTCTTTTATCAAGAAATTTTTAACTTAAAACCCATTGAAGAGTCTCCCACCTTTGTCATGTTTGCCTTAAAAAATGGCGTCATGTTGGGCTTATGGTCTAAATACACCGCTGAACCTCGGGTAGATGCACCTGCTGGAGCACTCGAGATATGTTTTCCTACAGAAAATGTGGATGCTCTCTATGAAGAATGGGGAAGAAAACAGGTAACTGTAGCCCAAAAGCCTACTGACATGGATTTTGGACGTACTTTTGTCATTCTGGATCCTGATGGACATAGAATTAGAGTATACAAACTCCATGAGGAAAAATGATGACACGATACTGGATAGGAGTTGCATCCAAAGAGCATGTGCAAAGAGCGGTATTAGGGGGATTTGCTCAAGTCTGCCATGGAAAAGCAGGTCCGTTAAATCAGATGAAGGAAGGAGACTGGATTGTCTATTATTCTCCAACTATCAAATTTGGCAAAAAAGAGCCTTGTCAATCCTTCACGGCAATAGGAGAAATCAAAGATGGTGATCCCTACCCTTTTGCTATGAGCGAAAACTTTGTTCCTTGGAGACGCGATGTTTCTTTTGTTAAATCAAACGAGATTCCTATCCAACAACTTCTCGATGAGTTGTCTTTCGTAAAGGACAAGCAAAAATGGGGATTTCCTTTCAGGCGAGGCTGTTTTGAAATCTCACAGATGGACTTTCAAATCATTGCTAGTGCGATGGGAATTTGATCATGAAAAAAAGTGTGAATTTTAAAGAGATCAGTGTTCATGATACTCCGGATCGTAGCCCTGGATTCCTTTTATGGCATGTCAGTACAACATGGCGAACATCTATTGAAGTTATGCTTAAATCAATAGGTCTGACTCATCCACAATTCGTTATTCTCGCTACGCTCGGGTGGTTAACACGAAAGGAAGATCGTGTGACTCAAGCAGCTATCGGTAAAATGGCAGGGCTTGATCCCAATACTGTTTCCCAGATCATAAGAGGACTTGAACAAAAAGAATTGATCATGCGTGAAAAATCCTCTGATGGAAGAGTAAAAAATCCCATTTTAACAATGAAAGGTTCTCATATCCTTAAAAAGGCAATGCCCTCTGTTGAAACAAAAGATGCAGAGTTTTTTCATAACCTTACTACAGAAGAAATGCAGTGCATGATCAGTATCTTCCAGAAATTAATCTTGAAGAATCAAAAGTTCTGAACGCATCCAGCTACTTCCAAAACGCAAGGCAGGGAAAACCCTGGCCTTTTTTATTAGATCTCTTTTGATCTCTTTTCTAAGATAAAATCTCGGATGATCTGACACAATTCTTTCGGTTTTTCCATTTGTATCATGTGCGCAGCCCCAGCGAGTTCAATAAAGATGCCACTTGGCAATTGGGCGGCTAATTCTTTACAAGTATCGGGCGTCATGAGTCTATCTTCTTTTCCTGTTAATACAAGAGTAGGTACTGTAATTAATGACAAAATAGCCCGAGAATCATGCTGAATGCAAGCCATGATTTGCGCTTCAAGTGCGTGGTATGTTTGAGGGAAAGGCATCAACTTTACACCCTCTATAATTTGACGAGCCCTATCCTCTGTCAAAAAGTGAGAAGTGTACAACCAAGGCAAAGCTGTTTGAACTATTTGTTCTATAGGAACTTTTCTACGACATAAGTCCAATCGACTATTCAAATACTCGATACATTCTGCTGATTGTCTAATGCAAGTGCTGCATAAGACAAGCCTTGCTACTCTTTGAGGATGGAAGGCAGCAAGGTATTGCGCGACAAAACCTCCCATTGAATGACCTACTATAGTGGCTGAAGATACATGCAGCTTCTCCATTAATGCATCTAAGTCATTTGCAAATAGCTCACAGGAATAAGGCCCTTCCGGTTGATCCGTTTGGCCACTACCTCTATTATCATAGATAATTGCTCTGAACTGTTTAATTTCCTCTTGTTTGAGAACTTCTGACCAGATTGTATGATCTCGAGTAAGTCCCCCAATAAGAATAAGCAGGGGATTCTTAGGATCGCCGTGTTCTTCGTAATAAATATTGATACCATTGGCGAATACTTTTGGCATTAAACTCTTCTCCCATTTTCTGTATAAACACCTCTAGAAAGAGCATAGCCGAAATCAAAAATCCCTGCCACTACCCAGCGATTAGGTCAATCACTATTATGTCGAGTCAAACAACGCAAAAATGCAGGTAAATAAGGATGTTACACATATTTGCCTTCATATTTTTTCTCAAAATAGACAGAGGCGATCCCACCTATGATGATCAAAACCATTCCTATGAGAGACCAAAGATCTGGCACTTTATGCCAGAAGATTCTATCTAGGATGGCAGAAAAGAGAACCACCGTGTAGGCAAGTGGAGAGAGAGTACTGGCTTTACCTTTCCTAAATCCTATTGTAATACAAATTTGTACCAAGTAGAAAAAAATGGCTGCAGCCAAAAGAAAGAAAATAACAGGCATGCTGAAAGCAGCAGAAAAATCCCTGATAGCTCCAGGAAGAGAAACTACTGCGCCTAAAAGGAAGTAGTAAAAAAGAATCCTGGAACTGGGCTCCGTATGCGTTAACCGACGGATGGCAACCATAGCTACCGCAATGAAGATTCCAGAGAACAGGGCATAGATAGAAGCAACATCTACTAGTTCTTTCGTTGGTTTTAAGATGAAGATAAGACCTATAAAACCCACAATGAGCGCTCCCCACAAGTAGGAAGGTACTTTTTTCTTAAACCAGATCCAAATGACAAAAGGAATCCAAAGAGGGGCACTATTGGAGAGGAGAACTGCGTTGGCCAGAGGGATAAATCCCACCGCAAGAACAAAGAGAAAATAGCTCGTAAACCCACACACATCGCGTGTAAGGTGAAGATAAGGACATTTTGTTCTGATCCCCTCTCTCCAAGCTCTGGGGAAATTTAAGAGAAAGCAGATGCTATTTTGAAAGAATAAAACCGTAAAAGTGGAGACTGATTCAGAAGCCTTTTTTGCACATGCGCCAAAAAGGGAAAGAAAAAAATAACATAGCGTCACATAGATGGCTCCATGGATGAGATTTGCCTTGTGAGAAGAGTTTAATGTCATACGATGCCTTTGTTTAACTCAAGATAAGCTTGTTATAGACAGAGGCCCCTAATTTTTTCTACGCAAAAGTGCTACATGGCCAGTCCTGTATGAAGAGCGGATCTCATCTATGATTTCAATCCGGCGAGCTCTCGTGTTAACAGAGCAATAGCCGACCAGTCATATTTTTCCCGGCCTTTGTTAACGCTAGTTAACAGCTTGTCATGAAGATCGGAAAGAAAGGGCATCGGAACGTGGGATTGGTCTGCACAGGAATGAAGAAGGCGCATGTCTTTTAGCCCAAGCTGCAGAGCGAAGCCTCCATCTGCAAAATTACGCTTACAGACCATAGGCATATAGCTGTGAAAAACGGGGGCATCAAAAAAAGAGCTTCCCCAAATTTCTGCTGCTTTCTCCGTAGTGATTCCCCCTTTTTCTAGTAGGGCTGCCGCTTCAGAGAAGGACTCAATAAGACTGAGAATCATAAAGTTACTACACAGCTTGAAAAGGGATGCTTGAGCAGGGCGCTCTCCTAAATCAAAAATCTTACAGCTCATTGCCTGCAAAACGGCAGATGCTGTTTTCTTAGCTTGAAGATCACCCGCAAGAAAAATCCATAATGATCCTTCCTTTGCACGCTCAGGCCTTCCACTTACGGGAGCGGCCAGGAACGCAATCCCCTTTTCCTGATGCCGGCTTTCTAAAGAAGTGATTATGTCGGGAGAAACTGTACTCATCGAAATGTGGATGCCAGGTTTTCTTGTGGCGTGTAAAATGCCTGATTGCCCATCTACAACCTCACGTAAGGCATCGTCATTAGATACCATACTAACTAGGATGTCGCAGTGCGCTGCAAGCGCTGCGGGAGATTCCATCCACTTGGCTCCCAGATCCAGTAGAGGGGTTGCTTTCTCTTTTGTCCGATTATAGACGCAGAGAGGAAATCCTGCTTTTAGGATATTCTGTGCCATGGGAAGGCCCATGTATCCAAGTCCAATAAATCCCACTCTGACTTCCATATTCTCTGCCTCTCTTATAGGGTTTCTTAAAATTACTTTGAAAAAGGTCTGACTCCAATTTCCTCAAAAAAACGCAGTAGGTATCCATCCGGATCCTGTACTAAAAACTGTTTGTGGCCTATTTCTTTATCCTCTACGCGATACCACTTTTCTTCGATAGCAAAAAAAATAGGATACCCGGCGCTTGTAAAGTGTTGATATAGGCTCTGAATATCTCGTACTGCAATCTGCAAATGCATGCCTCGACCTAATGGCCTTTCCAATTGTCCCACCACCCAGCAGCGGCTCTTGTCGGAAAGTCCTTCAATCATCAAACGGGCACCGTCTTTTTCCAGCATTGCAAAATCATTTTCCGGTCTATCATAGAGGATGATAAATCCTGCTAATTTGGTATAAAAAGCTAAGCTCGTATTATAATCGAGTACTTTTAGCTCGGGTATGAGATGTGCGTTCCTTGTCATACTATGCATGCTAAGAAAAATGAAGAATTTTTCCCAATTAAAAGTTAACAAAATAAGCCTATTCCACGTATCCGACTGGATATTAGCTAAGAGACGATTTGCCACATTTCATAGCCGACTTCATGGCAAATCTTATCTCCTTGTATTTGGAAATAATGCACCAGGCGCAACTTCACCTTTTTACCGGCAGGAACGCCCCAAACATTATCTTTCCCTGCGGTGAAATAAATAATCCTATCATCAAAGGCTTCATTACCTGAAGCAAAACGTCTGATCTTTTCTTCTTTTATGGGAGGAAGAATGCCCGCAACGATTTTGCGGTAATGATCGGCAATTTTGTCATGCTCTGTGAACACTAAATTCCTTGCCGGCGCCTCCCAGAGAATAGTGTCCGCAAATGTTTCACATACACGATCGATTAACTCGGGCGTTTCAAAGTTAAAGTGACGATCCACTACGGCAAAAACTTCCTCTGCTTTCACTTGACGTCTCCTTTTCTATCCTGACTTCTGTTATACAAAATTGCAGAGCAAAAACAATAGAAATGATTGACTGACTAAAAAAATCAATTATGTGTGTTTTTTTCTGCACTCTCTCTAAGATAGCTCATTTTTCACTCTGGTTCACATATGCCAAAGAAGCTATTGCAAGTACTTATCTTAACCGGCGGTCTTATGATGGAAGCTTTCTACTCGAACACCCTTTGTGCACAGAACCTCTCTCACGAGCAGAGAGATTCATCCATACAAAATGCAAAACAAGCCCTTATAGACCAAGTCCAGAAACGAGGAAACCTACCGTATGTTTCTGTGGAAAAACAACTAGATCTTATCGAACAGTTATCCTCCTTCGAGCTTGGAGAGTTTCTTATTGCACGAGGAGGTCTTAATGGCTATTGGACACACTATGTTGTTTCTCATCCCACAAAGGGCAGGTTAACAAACCTCAATACTCAAGGTAAGCCCTTCCATCCATTTGAGGCTTACCTTCTAAACCATGCCCCCTCTTGCCTTGCCACTCAACAACGATTTTCCCTTTTTAAACAGCAAATACAAAAACACATCTTTGAAGGGTGTACTCTTGCTTCGATCCCTTGCGGTCTCATGGGTGATTTACTCGACCTCGATTATTCTTTAGTGACAACTTTTACCTTAAATGGCATAGACCTCGACGCTCAGACCCTTCTCCAAGCTAAGAGCTATGCTGAAGAAAAAGGATTACTTTCTCATTGTCATTTTTTTCAAAAAGATGCCTGGGAGCTCCACACATATGAAAAGTTGGATCTGATCGCCAGCAATGGCCTTTCCATCTATGAAAAAAATGATGAGAAAGTCGTGGGCCTCTATCGCCAATTCTACCATGCTCTAAAACCAGGTGGCCTGCTGATCACTAGTTTCTTGACTCCACCTCCTGCTCCCGGCTTACAAACGGAGTGGAACTTAAGTCAAGTGAATCCACAAGATGCCCTCCTACAAAAAATCCTCTTCGTGGACATACTAGACGCTAAATGGCAAGTATATCGAAAAGAGGAAGTGGTTAAAGCCCAGCTGAAAGAAGCGGGTTTTAGCGAAGTGTCTATCCTCTATGATGAAGCCCATATTTTCCCTACAGCCATCGCAAAAAAATGATTTGTTAAGATCAAAACCCATAAAGAAACCGCCCCAGCCTACTCTCTGATGATGGCATGGGTCCGTGCAACATGTCATGACTTTCTATAATGGACCAATGTAAGAAGGTACTTATTTGTCGGATGAACCAAGTTTTTTTTTGCAAGATCGGCAAACTCTTTGATTTCCGGGTTCCTTTTAAGTCGCTCTTTCTGTTACACTGCTTGCTAAAAAGTTTTTTTTAAAGGATCTAGACTCATGGCCGGACTTTCTTGCGGTATCGTAGGGTTGCCTAATGTAGGTAAATCCACACTTTTTAATGCATTAACAAGAAAAGGGGTTGCTGCTGCCAACTATCCTTTTTGTACGATCGACCCCAATGTGGGCATCGTCGATGTACCCGACCCGCGCCTGCAAATCTTATCAAATATTTCAGGAAGTAAAAAGCTCATCCCGGCGACGGTATCTTTTGTCGATATCGCAGGGCTTGTGAAAGGGGCATCCGAAGGACAAGGTCTTGGCAACCAATTTTTGAAGAATATCGCGGAAACAGATGGTATCGTTCATGTGGTGCGCTGCTTTGAAGATCCTGATGTGATCCATGTGTCCGGCAAAGTAGATCCGATTGCAGACATAGAGGTCATCAACTTAGAGTTGATGCTCTCCGACTTGCAGATGGCAGAAAATGCCTATGCCAAAATAGAAAAACAGCTCAAAACAAAGAAGGAGCTGGCAGTCAACGGCACTGTTCTGCAAAAAGCAATGGCACACCTAAACCAAAACAAACCACTGCGCTCCCTCGAGTTAAATGAAGAGGAAAGGGAGATCCTTTCCTTGTACCCCTTTTTAACAAATAAGAAAGTCCTCTACGCAGCTAATGTCCCTGAAGACACCCTCCCCTCCATGGAAAATGAATACGTGAGCATGGTTCGCGCCTACGCAGAAAAAGAAAAAAACTCTGTAGTGACCATCTGCGCTAAACTCGAAGAGGAAATCGCACAGCTCACCGAAGAGGAAGCCAAAGAGTTTCTTCAATCTTTAGGCGTTGCAGATACAGGGCTGGGTCGTCTGATTAAAGCCAGCTTTGCCATGCTCGACCTCATCACCTACTTAACGACAGGCGAGCAGGAGACGCGAGCCTGGACGATACAGAGAGGGACTCCAGCGAATGAAGCTGCAGGCAAAATCCATACCGACATTCAAAAAGGATTTATCCGCGCAGAGGTAGTCAGCTATAACGACATGGTCAAATATGACGGCAGAGTAGGGGCAAGAGAATCTGGCAAAGCCCGTTCCGAAGGAAAAGAATATGTAGTGCAAGATGGCGATGTCATTTTGTTCTTCCACAACTAGAGTGAACCCTATGGATTTATTATTTGTTAGCTGTCCTCATCCGTTTGAACCTGTGCTGCAAAAGGAGCTAAGCGCGCTGGGAATCAAAGACACGCGCCCTGGCTTTTGCGGCGTTTACGTCCCTAAAACCATGGATGCTGTATATAAAATTAACTATGGCTCCCGCATAGCCATGCGCGTATTGTGGCCATTAGTGCATTTTGCTTGCCCCGATAAAGAGGCTCTTTATAAAGCAGCAAGCTCCATCTGCTGGAATGAGTATCTCCAAAATGAGCAGACCTTTGCTATTGACGCTAACGTAGACCACCCTCTGATCAATAATAGCCACTTCGCAGCTTTGGTTGTTAAAGATGCAATCTGCGATTTTTTCAGGGAAAAGGAAGGATCCCGTCCTTCCGTGGACATCAAATCTCCTGACGTCCAGCTCAACTTATTCATACAAAAAGAAAGAGCAACCTTATACCTAGACACTTCTTTGATCCCTCTATATAAAAGAGGATGGAGACAGAAAAATACGGAAGCCACCTTGCACGAGACGCTCGCTGCCGGCTTGCTGTCCTTATCCAGATATAACCCGGAAAGAGTGGTCTTATGCGATCCATTTTGTGGTTCCGGCACATTTCTTATAGAAGCTGCCATGATGGCCACAAAGACTCCCGCCGGTTATTTCCGCAAGAAGTGGGGATTTTCTTCTATGCCCTTATTTAAGCAAGAGGACTGGGATCGTTGCAAAGAGGAAAGCAACCGCCTGATTACTCCCCTTGCCAAAGGAAGGATCTTCGGAGCAGACAAAGATCCGCAAGCTATAGCTCTTTGTAAAGAGTATCTGCAGAGCACGGGTTTTGCCTCATGTGTAGAGGTCTCTTGCTCCGATGTATCGGATCTGTATCCTAAGATTCCTCCTTCATTTATCATAGCCAACCTCCCTTACGGCAAGCGCTTGCGCATCCCTATGGATATGTATGAAAGTCTTGCCTCCTTTCTAAAAAATCGATGTACCCCCACAGCTGAGGCACACATCCTCTGCGCCGATGTAAGACCTCTGCAGGCGCTGCCTAAGGACGTCAGGCGCAGTTTTTCTTTCAAAAATGGGGGACTTCCTGTAACCTTTGCTTCCCTGCATTGATAAGGGATTTTCTCCTTTTTTGCTTGACGACTAGAACTATTACCGAATAGATTCCCAATCTATGGCACCTAAAGAAGCTGCATAACCACTCCTAAAAGAAACGATGGCAGAAAAAACCGAAAAGGCAACCCCTAAAAAGCTGAGAGACGCAAGAAAAAAAGGACAGGTCGCTAAGTCGCAAGACTTCCCCGCGGCCATCACCTTTGTCGTATCTATAGCAGCTACCTTACTTAGCAGTGGGTATATCTTTCAGCAGCTGGCCTCCTACATTATTATGACATTCAAAAGCATTGGAACAGGTCTCGACCTGCAAAACCAGGCGTCCATGTATATGATCCAAGCGATGAACGTGATTTATACAACGAGCCTTCCTATTGCGGTATTAACTTCCATTGTAGGTGTCCTGGTAAGCTTCCTTATCGTAGGCCCCGTCTTTTCCTTAGAAGCGATGAAACCTGATATTAAAAAGCTCAACCCCGTGACAAACTTAAAAAACATGTTTAAGTTTAAAACGGTATTTGAACTTCTTAAATCTATACTAAAAATTGCAGGAGCTATTTTTCTTATCTATACGGTAGTATGGAACAGCCTGCCCGAAATTATAGCCACTGCAGCCTTGCCTGTGCTTGGCGCGGCCCAGATATTTAATAGTTTCTTAGTAAAAGTAATTATTCGTGTAGGGATCTTCTTTTTAATGATAGCTCTCTTTGACCTCATCTACCAGAAGAAGCATTTTGAAAAAGAAATGAAAATGGAAAAATTTGAAGTGAAGCAAGAGTATAAAGATACAGAAGGCGATCCCCACGTCAAGAGCAAAAGAAGACAGACGGCACAGGAAATCGCCTACCAAGAAGGCCCCGCTGCTGCAAAAAGAGCTAGAGCAGTTATTACAAATCCTGTACATATTGCCGTAGCACTGCTATATAACGAAGAAACGGAGCCCGCCCCTCGTATCTTAGTCATGGGCAAGGGAACGATGGCAGAACAAATAATAAAGATTGCAATGGAAAACCATATACCTATTATGAGAAATGTAACACTCGCCCACACCCTTTTTGAAAAGGGAGCTATCAATCAATTTGTTCCTGAGGAAACCTATCAAGCCATAGCAGAAATTCTCAAGTGGCTGGAAGGAATAGAAACCCATGAAGCACTGGGTCCGGAGATCTTTCAATGAAAGAGCTATTAGATAAGACCACTAAATTCTTAGGCGGAGATAAGGCCCTTGGTCTGATTAACCGTTCCAGCGACATTGTCCTTGCGCTCTTTATCATCATATTAATCATGATGATTATTATTCCGGTATCTCCCTTTGTCCTGGACAACCTCATCGCTATCAACCTCACAGTGTCGATCTCGCTACTTATGGTAGCTCTTTATATACCAAGGGCCGTCCAGCTATCTATGTTCCCCTCCCTTTTGCTTATCACCACCTTGTTTCGTTTGGGGATAGAGATCTCTGCAACAAGACAGATCCTACTGCATGCAGATGCAGGACATATCATCTACGCCTTCGGAAACTTCGTCGTCGGAGGCAACTTTGTTGTCGGAGCAATCGTTTTCTTAATTATCACCATCGTGCAGTTTATCGTGGTAACCAAGGGTGCTGAGCGCGTCGCTGAGGTGGCGGCAAGATTTACATTGGATGCTATGCCCGGCAAGCAAATGAGTATTGATGCGGATATGCGCAGCGGCGTCATCGACGCCAACCAAGCTAGAGACTTGCGTCTTGCCCTTACTAAAGAGAGCCAACTCTACGGAGCCATGGACGGAGCGATGAAGTTTGTAAAAGGGGACGTTATCGCCGGTATCGTTATTGCCGTGATTAACATCATTGGAGGATTGATCATAGGGATATCTATGCATGGGATGACTGCTATGCAAGCAGCCCAAGTGTATACCCTCCTGTCGATAGGTGGTGGACTTGTGGCGCAGATCCCCTCGCTGCTCATCTCTTTAACGGCAGGTATTGTCACCACCCGCGTATCGAGTGACAAGAAAGATTCTCACCTTGGTAAAGAGATCTCCACGCAGCTTCTTGGACAGCCCAAAGCGATTATGATCGCAGCGTTCGTGATCTTTTTAATGGGCTTTATACAGGGATTTCCCTCTACTACCTTCTTCGTTCTTTCCTCTCTTATTGGAGTAATAGGGTTTACCGTTTGGTACAACGCAAAGAAAGCAGAGGCAAAAGCATCCGCCGGCATTACCTCTCCATCTGTCACTACAGACGTAGAAGGACATGCTGTAGTAAGAGGCCCTCAGGATGACTATGCACTCACCCTCCCCGTGATCCTAGAGGTAGGTAAGAACTTATCCTCCCTGATTAAAAAAGATAAGCAAGGTCTCACTTTTATCGATGAGATGATCCCTAAGATGCGTCATGCCTTGTATCAAGACTTGGGAGTGCGTTTCCCCGGTGTCCACGTGAGGACAGACTCTCCTACATTAGAAAACGATGAATACTCCGTTTTCTTAAATGAAGTGCCTATTGTCCGTGGCAAGATCTTAGAAGGATCGCTTCTCACCTCTGAGAACCCGGAGAACCTGCGCAAGTTCAACCTGCCCTTCACCACAACAAAAAACACATTAGGCCTCCCCTCCATATGGGTAGACATCAAGTACCAAGACATCCTACAAAAGGCGGGAATTAAGTTCTGGAAGCCTTTAGATGTGATGATCCTCCATCTATCCTACTTTTATAAGCAATACGCCAACGAGTTCATAGGCATCCAAGAGGTCCGCGGAATCTTGGAGTTCGTAGAGAAATCGTATCCCGACCTTGTGAAGGAAGTCACCCGCCTTGTTCCCCTGCAAAAACTGACAGAGATATTTAGACGCCTCGTCCAAGAACAGGTGTCAATCAAAGACCTACGCACTATCTTAGAAGCCTTAAGCGAGTGGGCACAAACGGAAAAAGACACGGTCTTACTTACAGAGTACGTGCGTTCCTCGCTAAAACGCTACATCAGCTACAAATACTCGCAAGGGCAGTCGATCTTATCTGTCTATCTACTTGACCCTGAAATTGAAGATATGGTGCGCGGGGCCATCAAACAGACCTCAGCAGGGTCTTACCTAGCACTTGATCCCGACTCCGTGCAAATCATTTTACATGCGATGAGATCGGTCATAGTCCCCACCCCTGCAGGAGGACAACCCCCCGTTCTTCTTACAGCCATAGATGTAAGGCGTTTTGTTAGAAAATTAATTGAAGGAGAGTTCCCGGACCTTGCCGTCGTATCCTATCAAGAGATCGTCCCGGAGATCCGGATACAGCCATTGGGGCGGGTGCAGATTTCCTAAACTTAAAGAGTTTAAGGTTGTATGACAGGCGATAACATCTCTTCATCAAGAATTTCCGGTATCCAGTCTGATGCACAAAGGGCTCAGCAGGCGGCTGAGTCTAAATCTATCAGCCGCTACGCCATAAACCAAGAGGTGAATGCAGAGCCCGTGCAAGAGGGCGTTGACGCCGCCTTCAACCCCATAAACATGGCAAGGCGCTTTGAAACGCTAGAGAGCCGTATCAAAAAGAAGGGAAAAGAAGAAGAGGCTGATAAGACAGAGCAGTCTGATACAGAAATTGTTGCCATAGACAAGTTAGAAGCTGTCTCTGAGGAGTTTGAAAGGAAAAACCCAGAGCTCCACGCAAAATCCCTTCTCCTTCTCCGCTCAAGAATTTCGAGCTCCGACTCTGCCGACGATATTTTAAGAAAAGTATTAGAAACGTATCCCGACCCATCTCTTGCCGATGATGCATTAGACTTCCTCTTTGCCACATCGGATGGGGCGCTTGCAGAGAAAATCGTAGAGGTAAAAGAGAAGTTCAATGAAAACTACGGCAGGGAGATAAGAGCCGGAAAAAATATCGCCACCCATGCAAGAGCTTTTTCTAAAGAGGGCCTCGGCTCCCCCACAGGCCTTAGAGACCTCTACAGAGACATCACCGGCAACCCGAGAGACCCTACCACCCTATTCAACGAACTCACCTCCCAGTATTCCTTTGAGAAGATGAAGACAGTGATTGCTTTCATCCTACATTCCTTGGGAGGAGATCTGAAATCCAAAGGGCCTTCCATTGACCGCGGAGAGCTACACCGCCTCATGACGGAGGCCCGGACGCTGCAAGCCATCTTAGGCGTGTATCGCTTTTTCCGATCTAGAATGGCGCTGATCTTCTCCGCCTTTGAAAGAGAAGGCCTTACCCCCAATAATAGAATAACGTTTGAAATGCTCTCTAAGCTCTTCGTCAAGCTCCTCGCTGAGAGGTACCCCTCCAGTGATAAGATCATACAGATGGGCATGCAGCTGGGTCTCTCTGACGAGATCATCGCTGAAGTCATTATCTTCACACAGATGCGCGATGCAGTAAGACAAGTAGCGCCAAGACTCTTTCGATCAGAGCAACACCGCTTTGACATTTTAAATACCTATATCGAAACTCTCGAAGAGCTGGAAGATAAACTGGATGAGGAAGACGAGGAAGACGAAGAAAAAAAGGGGAAAAATAAATGAATAAGTTCGAAGAGATTATTCATGAGCTGGGCATACAGCTTAATCTGCCTTTGCATGCGGAAAGGGGCTTTATCTGCCGGCTGAACATTAACAACATTTTTCACATCCAACTCGAGCACGAAGAAAATAGAAATAGGATCCTCCTCGCCACTTATATAACAGAGATTCCTCCGGGCCGATTTCGAGAAGATATATTAAAAGAGGCCCTCAAAATAAATAACCTCTTTCCTCTCGACGGGATCTTTTCCTTCTCGGAGAGAGCAAATAAACTCGCTCTTTTTATCTACTTGCCCTTTATTTCGCTAACAGCTCAGCAGCTGTACCAACATTTAGACCAATTCATCGAAAAAGCCGACAAGTGGAGGGTAGCAATAGAGACGGGACAAATAGCCTCTATTAGCACATCCACCTCGAGATCTCTTCCCCCTCCCTTTGCACCAAGACCGTAGGATAGATGTTATCACTCAAGCAAAAACTCCTACATTCAAAAACAGGTAAGCAGTGGAAGAAGGTAGGAGTCCATCCCCACTTTGGCATAAGCCTCCCCCTCTCCGCTATAAGGACGCGGCATAGCAGCGGCATTGGAGAGTTTTTTGACCTACTCCCCCTTATCGACTTTTGCAGGGAGGTAAAGATGGACGTCATCCAGCTTCTTCCTTTAAATGACTCGGGAACCGACCCAAGCCCCTATAACTGTCTCTCATCTGTAGCGATCAACCCGATCTATCTTTCTTTAGATAGACTCCCCCTAATGGAGCAGGAGGATCCTTTGCAAAGGAAACTAGATGAGTTAAAACACTTAAACACCTCCCCTCGCGTACTACTTGAAGAAACACAAAGCCACAAGCTCAACTTCCTACACAGCTACTTTGAGAAATATGGAAAAAAACTCTGCCGCAGCAAAGCCTTTCGCAGCTACGTCAAGAAAAATGTGTGGGTGACCCCCTACGCCCTTTTTAAGGTGCTTAAAGACAAACTTGCGCAAAACAATTTTCAGAGCTGGCCTAGCGAGCTAAAATACCCGTCCAAGAAAAAGCTGAAAGAACTCCTAGAGATCCACGCAGAAGAGATCTCCTTCTATCAGCTCCTGCAATACCTGTGTTTCCTTCAACTCACGGAAGTAAAACGCTACGGACACTCTCAAGGGGTATATCTGAAGGGAGACATCCCCATACTCGTCAACCCAGATAGTGCAGACGTATGGCATGAGCCTGATCTTTTTCACTTAGACTTCTCTGCCGGCGCCCCCCCTGACACCTATAATAAGGAAGGACAGTATTGGGGCTTTCCTATTTTTAACTGGGAAGCGATGAAGAAAAAACACTACGCCTGGTGGAAAGAGCGGCTACATTATGCAAGCCACTTGTATGATATCTATCGTATCGACCATGTGATTGGCTTTTTCCGTATCTGGGCGATCCCTCTACATAGGCCAAGTAGTGAAGGAAGTTTTATCCCTGCCGACAAAAACCTCTGGTCTATCCAAGGCAAAGAGATCCTACAAATGCTTATCTCTTCTTCATCGATGCTACCTATTGCAGAAGATCTCGGCGTCGTTCCCGACATGGTAAGACCCATGCTGCAGAAGTTAGGGATTTGCAGCACAAAAGTCATGCGCTGGGAGAGGATGTGGAAAGAAGATAGTCGATTCATCCCCATCGATGAATATCCCCCTATCAGCCTTACATGTGTATCTACGCATGATTCTGAAACACTGACCCTCTGGTGGAGAGACTCCCCTCAAGAAGCGAAGGCCTATGCAGAGCTTAAACAGTGGGACTATACACCCCTACTATCTCTACCTCAGAGGAAGAAGATCCTACAAGATAGCAACCATACCAGCAGTCTATTCCACATCAATTTACTGCAAGAGTATCTGGCTTTATTTCCAGAACTGATCTCTTCCCATCCAGAAGAAGAAAGAATCAATAGGCCGGGGACATTTTCCCCAAACAACTGGACCTATCGCTTTCGTCCTTCCCTTGAAGAGATGCTCTCTCACGACAATCTAAAGCAGGCAATCCTTACCTCCGTCATAACTGCCTAGCAGAACCCATAAAATATAATCATTTCTTTATCGCAATTTTCTCTTTCAGAAAATCTTAATGTTTTCTTATTCTTACGTTTAAGCAATACCAACCATTGCAAAACAAGGAGTTTTCTATGACAAGCGCAACTGCACATACCGGCGCAGCACCGGCACGTAGCACTACATGGCAAAATAATGTTCGAACCAGAATCGATGGACTTTGCAAGCACGTGGATGAGCACCTATTTCAAGGACGCGTTATCCAACACTATACAGAGTTTCAAGAAAACCAAAAAGGCAAGGCCGATTTAGACAAAACTGTAACAAAAATTAAAACTATCACAACAGTTGCACTAACAACATTAGCTTATCTTGTTGCAGCTTTAGTACTAGTTCCTGCTGCCGGCCTATTGACAATGGTGACAGGGCCCTTGGCGTGGACGATGCTTCCGGCCGCAGCGGCAGGACTCTATTTAGGGGCTAGGAATATCGTGCAGTGGGCAGATAAAAAAACGCTCTGCTTTAAGTATGCAGCAACTATTGCTACTACGACGATGCAAGATGCAGCCCGAAGAAGAGAGGATCTCAGAGCTGCTGGTGACGTAGACAGACAAGGAAGTCCTCGCCCTCCTCGTGACGGAGATGATGACAGAGGTGATTTTTCGACTCGTTTTACCAGACCACTCAGCCCACGTTGGGATGACGTATCCCATGTACCGTCTCGAAGACCCGATCACCTTGAAGCAACCATGTTTTCGCATGGCAGCCGCACGTCTCATCTCCCCCCAAGAGGCGTTGTAGGTGGCCATGAACCATCTATCTCTGATTGGAGGAGTATCGATGTTCCTACAACTATTGACAGAGATCGCCGGCCTGATCACTTCTCACCACTTGTTGAGGGTGATAATAAGTCCAGGTTGCCTTCCTCTAGTGGCCGAGCAAGCCCCACTGGAGTACCATCGTATTCCTTTAGACCAGAGGCCGTACGCCCCAGCAGTCGGGAAAGAATGGGATAATTATAGTCTTTTTTCTGACTGAGTCTTCCTGGAAGCTTTTTTATTGTCTTTTGCCTCATAAGATGAGACAATGGGCGATAAAAAGGCTTCTTCTCATTTATGACTATTCGTTTGGCAGCTATTTTCTTTCTGTTTGCTTTGTTTTCTGTTGCGACGCCTCTGCAAGCAAAGAAAACACCTCCTCCCACAGAAATACAAACAATCACGCCGGGGCCCGACCTGCAAACCCTGTACACAAGCTTAGATCCCCTTTCCTTGAGTCAAAACTTTGCCTTCTATGAATTATATCCCGACTCAGAGCTTGGAAAAGCTGCGCTGCAGAGGATATGGTCACATTTATGCGGAGAGCAAAAAGATATACCACCTCTTTCCGTCTTCCCCCGTTTTGACGTGCAAGCAATCATCTCTTTAGTGACAAGGCAGCCGACGGACGCTCCCATTACGTTAACAGAAGAGCAGATACAAACGCTCGAATCCATTTCTTCTCGCCTAGGCAATCGCAAGCTTAAGGGGTTTTCTCTATGGGAAGAAAAAGACTTGCGCTTCTTACCGCCAGAAGAGGTGGACCTCTCCAGAGCGCTTCTTATCCATCAATTCGCAGGCGATGCCGACGCTAAAAGAAAAATTAGAGAATATGAAGCAACGATGGATATGATGGCGATGCAGATCCTTCTGCGTCTTCCGCCCAACTGTTCTGGCGAAGAAAAGGTCAAAGAGATCAACCGATTCATCTTCCAAGACATGGGCTTTCGTTTTCCTCCCCACTCGTTGCATGCGAAAAACATCGATTTGTACACCTTCCTTCCTTCCGTATTAGATAGTAGACAGGGCGTATGCCTTGGCGTATCGATCTTATATTTGAGTCTTGCTCAGAGACTTGACCTGCCCCTGGAAATCCTTACTCCTCCCGGACATATTTTTATCAGTTATAAAGACAGCCTCAAAACAATCAATATAGAAACAACTGCAAGAGGAATCAACCTCCCGGAAGATGTCTACCTTGGAGTCAATACAAAAACAATTACAAGAAGAAATATCAAAGAAGTCATTGGGCTGTCCTTTATGAACGGCGCTTCCGTGAGCTTAGGAAATCAAGACTACAAAGGCAGTCTAGAGCTCTACGAAAAAGCAATTATCTACCTCCCTGAAGATCCCCTCTTAAAAATGCTTCTCGGGATGAATTACCTCTTCACCGGACAGACGACTAAAGGGAAAAAACTACTCAAAGAGATCGAAGGTGTCTGCTTTGAAGGGGCCATATCCCCTGAATCCATGCCTGAAGATTTTTTAAAGGGGAACATCGATATCGACGGAATAAAAGCCGTCTTCCTCCCTGTCGATGAAAATAGGACATCGATCCTGGAAAAACAAGAGCAGCTAAAAAAAATCACAAAAAAATACCCTCGTTTCCGCGCAGGCCTCCTTCAATATGCCAC
>JAHFTP010000113.1 GCA_023265495.1 Chlamydiota bacterium | reverse complement strand
CTTGTCAAGACAAAAGAATCAAGTCTGGTAGGCGCCCTTGCCGATGATCTACAAGATATGGTAACTAAGATCGCTGAAGCCACCGAACCCCTTGAGACAAAACGGGGGTGTATATGCATGTTACTACACGGCGTGCGCAAGGATTTTGTTGTTCACGCTCGCTTTATCGAGGAGTTGGGACGGTTATCCTTTGAGGCTGAACGCCTATTACAAATATCACAAGAATATGCCCCCTACATAGAAGTCCACCCCACTACCTTTGCGGTGCAGGTTCATTTTGACAGAATGGACATCCGGGACGACAGGCTAGTTACCTTGGCCTTATCATTACTGAGCGCGGCACAAGAAAGAGAGACAGCAACCGAATCTCTGGAATTTCGCCTAGACACAACACAAACCCCTATTCCTATTATACAATGTATACAAGAGGCGCAGCAAGAGAGCGCTCACCTAATTAAAAAAAGCAAGGAACTGGCTTCTCATTTGGAATTCGTGCAAGAAGAAAAAACTCAGTTTGTATCATTTTCCCATTTACTTACGAGAAACCCAACTGATCCGGTTAGAAAAGAAAATGTTTTGAAAGACCTGGCAGCCTTCCAACGAACGACTGTGGCACCGTACATAAGAAATTTACGAGTCGTTGCAGCAGTATATAAAGAAGTCGTCGGTTTAAATACGCTAGTATACGAGATGTTGTCAAAATCAATGCAAAACCGTCTCAGAAAAGCTTATGCCTATAATGTATGGGAAAAGCTATCGGGTGAAAAAGAAATACTCCCGGATGAGTGGAGGGATTCCCCCTGCTTGGTGCAATGGTCCGGCCAAGCAACGGCCCCCGATCCAACAAAAAAAGAGGACGCCCCCGCTCAAACTAAAAAATCGTCCGGCAAAAGAAGAAGTAGAAAACAGACTACCTCCTCTTCATCATCTTCCTCTTCATCATCTTCCTCTTCATCATCTTCCTCTTCAACACCCTCCGTCAAAAAATCGTTAGAGCTCTCTCCTATTGATGATGATCTCGATGTAAGGGAAGAGGATCTTAAGCCCACTGCAAAAGCAGTATCTCCTCTTTCCCCGGCCCAGGAATTCCGCAAACGCACCCATGAATTCCTTGCTTGCTATAGACTCCCCTACACCTATGCGCAACGAGTTACCGGCTGGTTTGTAAATGATGGAAGCTTGGCAAGGCATTATGATGAACCCACGCGCACTAGTGTGGAACAAAGGCTTCGTCATACCATCCCGCTAGAGATAGACCTGCTCACCGGGCTCAGAGACACCTATTGTGTTACCGACACAAAAGACGAACTGTCCATAAAATTCAACTTTGCCTTGCGCATCAACAAGGAACTCTACAGATTTACTGTTACCGTTGATACCGGTACAGGGAAAATATATCACAGATATGCATGGCCGGTTTCTGCGATGCATGACATACTAATAAAAGCCCCTGAAACAACTGCTTTCCCATCGACGGATGAGGAAAGAGCTTCCGACTCGGCAGAATCATGGACTTCCTCGAGCAATGAACGTATTATGCCAACTATTGAGGAGAACGGTAACATCATTTTTGTAAAAGGTGACGAGCGGTACGAAGTTTTGCGGATTCAAGACCCACTCTCGGGTAAAGAGCGGCCATAGTACAACTCTATACACATGCATGCAGTGTGCGAATAGGGTATAATGTAGTCTTTGGCTAATTGTGCCTTATTGCAAGCCGTCAAGTGAATTTGAATGACTTCCATAACACCTTCAGGATCGTCATTTCAGGTCTAATTATACGACAGGCTTTTACGTTGTGTATTTTTCTGTGTATCTAAAAGCCGGCTGTTATAACATGCCAAGCTAAAATTTTAGCAGCAGAAAAACCGGAAGAGATCCTCTACCTCAAGTGAAGAGCCCTATTCAAAGCTTCGTCTAAGTGGGGATAGAGAAACGTGTAACCACTTTTTTGCAGCTTACTTGGCTGCACATTTTGAGAAGAAAAAAGAAGCTCTTCTGCTTTTTGTCCTAGAAGTAGTTTTAAGATACATTTAGGGGCCTTTACTAGAGCTCTGCGGTGGAGCTTAGCTGCTAGAGCCTTCGCAAACTCCTTCTGCGTCACCGGATAGGGAGATACGACATTAACGGGGCCTGAGATCTGCTCATTGTCGATGATGTGGCAAATCGCTCCGACCACATCATCTAAAGCCACCCAGGGCATTATCTGGTCGCCTGAGCCTAGCACAGCTCCTAGCCCTAGGATAAAGCTAGGAAGCAGCTTTGGAAGCATTCCTCCTTCTTTATCCAACACGAGCCCAAATCTTGTATGCACAACCCTAGTTCCCCTTTGTTCGATTGCATGGGTAGCACTCTCCCAATGGATGCACAGATCAGCTAAAAAGCCGGAGCCGGGAACGCTCTCCTCTGTTAATATCTCTTCCCCTCTATTCCCATAGATTCCTACGGCAGAGGCGGTGATGAGCGTCTTAGGAGGGCTACAAAGCCTTGTAAGAAGCTGGCTCAGCAGCCAGGTGTCTCTGCATCTGCTGAGGAAAAGGGCGTTTTTTCCTTTCTTATTCCATCTCCTGGACGCAATATTTTCTCCTGCAAGATGAATGATCGTGTCAAACCCTTCAAATGCGTCTTTAGAGAAGTTTCCACGGAGTGGATCCCAATACACGGAAGGAAAGGATTGCTTTTCTTTACTTCTCACAAGACAAACAAGCTGATCTCCCCTCGTCTCTAAGCAAGAGATTAATCTTTTCCCCACAAAGCCATGAGATCCGGAAAGAAGAATTTTTGCCATATGCTGTCCTTAAGGTCTACATAAAAAAAAACGCAAGCGTTTGCAAAGTGCTTGCGTTTGCACAAATAAAGGTCTCTGCTAGCAGATTACTTGCAGCAGCCTTTTCCTTTGCCTTCAGAAGAGCAGCACAGATGGCGGCATCTTCCCATGAGTTTCAGACTCCAAAGGCCAGCAAGGCCGATGATTCCATACACAACTCTTGCCATTCCTGTAGTATTGCCTTTGCAAAGCCAGGCCACCAGATCAAACTGGAAAAAGCCCCAAAGACCCCAGTTAATAGCTCCAAGCACAACTAATACCAGAGCAAATACGCTTAAACACTTCATGATTTTCTCCTTCTAGAAACAATAATTTCCCACGTAGACACAACTGCATGTCCTTTCTACTCAATTTGCATTTTAAAAAATTCCTTTTGTTTTGTCATTACTTTTTTTTCTGGCAGGCCTTGTAATGCTAAAAAAAATGAGGAAAGAACGTCTCTAAGTAGTTGTCTTCTCTGGAGCTCAAAAGGGGTTAGCAGAGAAAAAATCTTTTCTAAATAAGCATCTGCGCTAAAGCGATGAGAGGGGCTGTATTCAAAATGCACTCCGCTCAAAATAGCAGATCCCTTCCCTATATTTTGCCGAATAATCGATGCGGGTGTGTTTGGCAAATCCATGTATCTACTTAAAATCTCGATTTGTGGATAGAGGTCCGCTCCCTGGAAATAACAGCCTCCGTTGTAGTAGACGCGCATACCATCTCCCCGCCAAGAGATCTGGGCAGCTTCTGCACCTGTCGTATTCTCATAGCTATATTTGCCAAGGCCATAGGCAGGACCGATGGCTAGCCCCGGAAAAAAACCGAGATCTCTCTTTGCACAAACCTCGAGCCTATGTCCTTTTTCGAATTCAATGGCACTAGCCCCAAAATATCCTCCTGCACAAATGCCTAGGTAGCCGCCACCTGCTAGGACAAAATCTCTGATTTTCTCTGTCCCCCGTTTCTTCAATGCTTCATGATAAAAAATATCTCTTCCGCCCGGGACGACCAGAAGAGCGGCATCCTCCTGCCAGGAGTCTTGCAGTATTTGCTTGGCATCCATCCGTCTTATGGGGTGTTTAGATAGGTCGAGTTCCCTTTGTAAACTCTTTACCGTATGTCGCAAGGCAAGGCCATCCACACCTTGGTCTGCATAAATAATGACGAAACCCATATTTTTCCTTTTGACTTAAGGCTATGCGACCTATTAACATAGCACGCCTATAGATTTTTAACTAGTTTAGAGGCCAAGGATGTCTGAGTTTAGCGAGCAAGAATTTCTCAAATTAATGAACCTCTGTAAGATCGCTTGCAGCGAGGAAGAAAGGAAAAAATTTACTCACTCCCTTTCTAGCGTCCTATCCTACGTAAAGCTCCTGCAAGAGATCCCGACAGAGGGAGTCCCTGCTTGCAACCACGTCTTAGAAACGGTCCATACTGTTTCGAGGGAAGATGAAGTCAAAGAAACTCTACCTAGAGAGACTTTTCTTTCCAACGCCCCCTCTCATGTGGGTGGCATGATACGAGTGCCTCCTATTATCAAATTCTCTCATCTGTGAGGAACCTCTATGTATAGGGAAACAGCCAAGTCACTGCAAGGCAAATTTATCCAAGGGGAAATTTCTGCAACCTCTATTGCCGAGCATACAATCAAGCGAATAGAAAAATATGAGCCTATGGTTGATGCATTCCTTTGTGTTTTCTCTGAGCAGATGATGCAAAAAGCCAAAAAACTCGATGAAAAGAGAAAAGCCGGCAAGCCGCTAGGACTGCTCGCCGCCGTCCCTGTTGCCATCAAAGACAACATCCACATCAAAGGAGAAATCACCACCTGCGGCTCCAAATTCCTTACCAACTACAGAGCCGTCTTCGATGCAACAGTGACCTCTTTATTAGAGCAAGAAGATGCTCTCTTTGTAGGAAAAACTAACCTTGACGAATTTGCCATGGGGTCTTCTACAGAAAACTCTGCATTTAAACCCACAAAAAACCCGTGGAACCTCGCCTGCTCACCGGGAGGCTCTTCCGGCGGCTCCGCCGCAGCTGTCGCCGCAAGGATATGTCCTTTAGCTTTCGGCAGCGACACGGGAGGGTCTATCCGGCAGCCGGCAGCATTCACCGGCGTCGTCGGATTCAAGCCCACCTACGGAAGGGTCTCTAGACATGGCCTTGTAGCCTTTGCATCCTCTCTGGATCAGATCGGCCCTTTTTCTACTACGGTGGAGGATACGGCCCTTGCGATGCAAGTAATCGGGCGCCACTGCCCTAAGGATTCGACGTCGCTGAATCTTCCCACTCCTAACTACTCAGAGTCCCTCTCTACACCGATCAACGGAAAGACCGTTGGCGTGCCTTGGCATTTTCTCGAGCAGCTAGAGCCCGGGGCAAAGGAGAATTTCTTGAGCGCTATAGAAACGTACAAAAGCCTTGGCGTCAAAATCGTAGAAGTAGACCTAAACATCCTGAAAACAAGCATTGCCGTCTATTACATCCTAGCCACGGCAGAGGCCTCTACCAATCTTGCCCGTTTTGATGGGATACGCTATGGTGTGCGCTCTGCCAGAGCGACAAACTTAGAAGAAGTAATAGAATTTTCTAAGCAAGAAGGCTTTGGGCCTGAAGTGAAAAATAGGATCTTGTTAGGGACCTATGTCCTCTGCTCCGGCTACAAAGATGCCTACTACAAAAAAGCACAAAAAATCAGAACGCTGATCATTCGCAGCTTCCGCGAGGCATTCGCCAAGGCGGATATGCTTGCTCTTCCCACTTCCCCTTTTCCTACTTTCCCCATAGGATCGATACAGGACCCCTTGCAAATGTATTTGCAAGACATCTATACGATTGGAGCCAACCTCGCAGGCGTTCCGGCCATCAGCATCCCCTCCGGCTTCAATGGAGAAGGCAAGCCCTTCGGCTTGCAGCTGATTGGCCCGCAGATGCATGATGCGGCTGTGCTGCAATTTGCTCATGCTTTTGAGAGAAAAGCCAATCACTTCCAAAAAATCCCCCCTTTATTTGGAGCCTTATGACAGAAATACCCTACGAACAATGGCAGCCGGTAATTGGGCTGGAGATCCACATCCAGCTCAACACAAAATCCAAGCTCT
>JAHFTP010000112.1 GCA_023265495.1 Chlamydiota bacterium | reverse complement strand
GTAGGCGTCTTTCAGACAAAAATGTTCTTTGAAGAGGATGGCATCTTTATCTATGCTCTCCCCTTTCTCTGTTTTTACGAGCTCTTGTCCTACAGGTTTCATGTAGGCAATTTTTCTTCCTTTTTTCTTGATGCCAGAGCATAGCCCCAGACAAATAGTTGTTTTGCCAATATTTTGTCCTGTGGAAGCCACAAAGAAGCCTTGCTTTGTCATCGATCGCCTATTTGGATATTTTTTTCCTTATAGCAGATCTTAAGAAAAAGGCAAACCGGGTGAAGTAAAGGTTTTTAGTTTTAGCCAGAGGACAAACATCACCATGAAGAAAAAAAGAAAGGAAATCGGCATGAGCAGAGCAGAATCCGGGAAGATAGCTTGAGAGAGAAAAACAGCAGCTACCGCTGTGATCAGGTTAATGCAGTTGATAACAGCAGAGGCATTCGACTTATTTTTTGCATGAGAAAGACCAAGGGAAGAGCTATTGGCAAACACGATGGATTCGGCCGCATAAATGAGTGTCATAGGAAGGAATAAGGACCAGAGGCTGAGCCTATCCATGGCAAAAGGAATGAGCATAAAAAAGGTGGCAGCAAAAGATGCCGTTATCCCCATAAGAAGAAGAGTGGATACAGCAAATCTTCCCGCTAAATAAGCCGCTAAAAAGGAGCCTGCAAACATGCCTATTGGAGGAATGAGGTTTAGTATGCCAAACATCTCCGGGCTGAGCTTTAATACTGTGATCCCAATAAAAGGAGACTTAGAAGCAAAGATATAGACGATAGCGGAGCCGCTTCCCATCATAAATCCGGAGAGGAGCAGTTTTGTGTTTTTTAGCTTTTCTCGATATCCTTGGATAATAGAAGAAAGATTAAGAGCTGTTTTATTGATGGTCTTTGCCGTCTCGGGTAAATAGGTAGAAAGGCAAAGCATGAGGAGGCCAAAAAGGGCCAGAAAGTAAAAGCAGCCCTCCCAGCTCCCTATCTGTGTGATATAGCCGCCAATGGTGGTAGCCACGCCTGGCATGATAGCAAAGGCCATCATCATGTGAGAGATCTTCTTTGTGGCGGTCGTTTGGTCGTATACGTCCGCAATCATAGTGAAGCTGATCTTGAGTCCTACGCAGCTGCCCAGTGCTTGCAGGAAACGTGCAAAAACAAGCAACGCAAAGGAATGAAAAACAGCAGAGAGCGCGCAAAGAAGTGATCCGATGACAGCAAGGCAGAGCCCTGCTAGCAACGTTTTTTTTCTTCCTATGCCATTCGCTAGGGGTCCGTAAGGCAGCTGCCCTAAAGAATATCCTAGTAGATAGGCGGTGATCGTAAGCTGAGCTTTTCCTACAGAAAGGTGAAAAAAAGCCTGGATAGAGGGAAGCGCCGGAGTGAAGAGCACAGCTCCCACGGAGCCAAACGACACCAGCAAAAACAATAAAGACATTTGAGGCTTGGCTGCCTTTTCTAAGCTCATAGCTCCCCCTAAATGAGGAATAGGTTGCGGATCCCCATGGTAACTTGCAGAGCTTATCAAAGCAACGTTGTTCCTTTGTTTTAAAGAGATAAATGCAAGTGGACCGCTATTGGCCAAGTGGCTTAGAATGGTGGCAGATTTTAACTATAAAGAGGCCTAGGTTTTATGAGTAAATTTGATGAGCTTTTAGAAGTGGCAAGTAGATTAAACGGTCCCGGCGGTTGTCCATGGGATCAAAAGCAAACGTTCTTTTCTTTGCAGCCTTACGTGTTAGAGGAGGCGCATGAGGTAGTGGAAGCCGTAGATGCAAAGGTGGATGAGAAGATTGTTGAGGAGCTCGGAGATCTTCTCTACACGGTAGTGTTCTATGCTAAGGTAGCGCAAAGAGATGGCAGATTCACGATGGATAATGTGATCGAGGCAATTACAGATAAGCTCATACGAAGACATCCTCATGTATTTGGAGATGTCAAAATAGAGAAAGAAGAAGAAATCGTGCAAAACTGGGAAAAGATCAAAAAAGAAGAAAAAGGAAAAGAGCAAAGAGAAAGCTCTTTAGATGGGATTCCGCCGACTATGTCCAGTCTTTCCAGAGCGCAGAAGGTTGCTAAAACGTTGCATAAACATCGATATCCTTTTCTTCCCTTCATAGATACCACTCCAAAATCAGAAAAAGAGCTAGGAGAAAAACTCCTGCAAGGCGTGTGCGAAGCAGAGCACTTCGGACTAGATGCGGAGAGTGCCCTTAGAAGGGTGTTGCAACAAGTTGAGTCCTCCTTTCGCCAATGGGAGTCTGAAGAAAAAGGATAAGGTGCGTTTTTTGTGTACTAAATTTTAGTGGTTTTCTAATCTTACCATTCAGATGATTTTTTTATTTTGGGATTTTTTTTATGAAGAAATGGCTCCCTTCTCTTATCCTACCGCTTCTAGGAAGTTCTCTCTATGCAGGGCATGGGGTAGATAACAACTGGAGTTTCCTTGCAGAGTTTGTGTATATGAGAAGGTCGGAACTCTCCAATAAGGTGCTCGCCAAAGACCCTAATGATCCCACCTGTCATAATGGATGCACAACGTTGAGTGTGCTCAACTCAGAAAAATTGGTGCAAGATTTTGACTTTGAGCCGGGCGTTAGAGTCGGGCTCTCTTTCATACAAGATGTCAAATCCACGTATGAAGCGACATTCATGTACGTATGGGAATGGGAGAGCAGTAAGTCGTTTTCTGATCCAGATGGGGACATTTTTTATCCCTTTCATAATCCCAACTATACCGTTGACTATGCAGATGCGAGTGAAGTCAATGCCAGCTATCGCTCCCATTATTACACCTTTGAGCTCAACTACTGGAGAAATGTTTGCAGAAGAAAGAAAGACTATTTTTCTGTGTCGGGCATCTTTGGACTGCGCTATGTGAACCTTGATGAGAGTTGTAGGCTTGTTTACTTCTCAGGAAGTGATAAGAGCAACTATAATACCTGGACGAAGAATGATATCATCGGTGTGCAGCTGGGTGGAAACTTTGAGATGAACCCTCTTCCTCATTTTAGCATGGACTTAACAGCAAAAGCAGGCCTTGGCTATAACAGAGCTGCCAACCGCGTCCTATTGCAAGATCAAAACAATACAGTCATTCTTAGGAAATATGGAGAGGAACACTGGCAAGATGTCGTCTTCGCTGATGCCGCAGGCGCTCTAGGGTACCAAGTGCGTCCTAATTTTAATGTGCATGCTGGTTATGAGGTGTTTTTTGTGTCGGGGGTAGCATTAGCTCCGGAACAATATACGAATAGCTCTGCGCTGCATGACAGACATTTCAACAGACGGGGCTTTGTGATTATTCACGGACTGTTTGTAGGATTCAACTACGATTTTTAGGAGCCACATGTGGCAGTCTAGTCTAAGCCTTATGTAAAATTTCCACTTTCTAGCAAAGAAGGAGGAGGCGAACCAAAATCCTACCAGGAATCGTTTCAAAAAAAGTAGAATTTATTGCAAGTTGTTAATTATTAGCAGAATAGAATTTTTCTCTATCGACTCAGCATGAGTCAATATGAGTCAATTGAGTCAATTGTATTTAAAAATTGACTCAATTGACTCATTATTGTAGCATTGAGTCAAATAGATGTAGGAGGTTTTATGAAATACCATGGCAGGGAATCTTCCATTTTGGAGTACAAAAGAGAAATTCCTCAAAATGATCAGATCATTAAAACTGTCATCGGGTTCGCAAATCAAAATGGTGGTAAATTAATCATTGGAGTAGCTGATGATGGAACTATTATAGGAATCCCGGAAGCAGAGGCTAATCAGGCAATCGAATTTCTTCATAAAGCCATTTATGCCGCCTCCACTCCTCCGCTTTTGCCAGATATCTACACGCAGACCATCGAAGATAAGACATTACTTATCATTGAAGTTTCTGTGGGTGGCAACAAGCCTTATTATCGAATAGCAGAAGGAATGGAAAAGGGAACATATATTCGTCTTGGTCGCTCAACAGTGCGAGCTAATCTGGAGTTGATAGATGAGCTTAAGTGGCAATCTCGTGGAAAATCTTTTGATGTTATGCCGGTTTATCATGCATCGGAAGAGGAGTTGGATCATAAAAAAATCACAATTTTTTTAGAAAATCGCAAGGAGAGAAAATCCACAGAGATTACTGAGCAAGCACTTTCTTCCTATTACTTAATCAGCAGGGAACACACTCATGTCTATGCGACAACGGCAGGCATTCTTCTTTTTGGTAAACGACCTCAATATTTTTTTAGTGAGGCAATGATTATTTGCTCGCATTTTAAAGGGACCGAAGGAAGGGAGGCGATAGCTTCTGTTGACTGTACCGGCACTCTTTTCGAACAATATGAAACTGCCTTTGAGTTTATTGTCAGTCGTCTTTCAAAATCATTTATTATCAGAAGTTCTATTCGAGAAGAAACACTAGAGATTCCTGAAGAAGCCATACGAGAAACTCTTTTAAACTTGATTGTGCATAGAAACTATCATTTAAAAAGTCCTTCAAAGATTGCAATTTATCGAGATCGTATTGAATTTTTCAGTCCGGGCACTTTCCCAAATCCGGCAATAACCGATAATTACCAGTGCGGTTTCAGCTACATTAGAAATATTGCAATTTGTAAGGTTTTTCGCGAGGCAGGGTATATAGAAAAAATCGGATCGGGATTTATTACTATTTTTCGAAGTTATTGTTCTATGGGATTAAAAGCGCCTCATATTATTGAAGGTGAGGGTTTTATAAAGTGCATTCTTCCTAGGGTGAGGGCCGATGCTAGTATTGGGGATGAATTCCGACCCGTACTGGATTTATTTGACTCAGGTAGGGAAGTCAGCATTGCAGATCTAATGACTCATTTAGGACTAACCAGGCCAACTGCAGGGCGCAAGCTAAACCTACTAACTAAAATGGGTAAAATTAAGAAGTTAGGCAGCGGCAGAGCAGCTCGTTATGTAAAACTCTATGAGTAGATCTTTTCTTGCCGATATTTTAAAGAAAATCACCGGAGATGGCCCAAAGCACAGAGCTAAATCCTTAAGGCTGCTACCTTCCGGTCCTGACCTAGTTCGAACCGCATCCATTCCATGAGGTCCCCGGCGAAAAATTGACCCCATTATAGAGGCCCGCTTCTTATAGGGGCAAGGAAAAATTATGGTTAAAAAATCAGTGCATTAGCAAATCCTGAAAATAAGCAGAGCAACCATTCCTAATAGAATGGCAAATAAACATCTCGTTACTGTGTAGGGGAGTGTCTTTTTGTAAGAGTCATCTAAGAGGGTGTTGAGCCGTTTCCATAGGAAGGGTTTATTTTGTGTTAAATGGCAAAGAGCTCCGCGCTTTTGTTTTTGTATGTGGATACTGTTGGCAATTTTAAGCACTCCGGATGCTAATGAGTGACCTTCTAGTCCATATTGCTCAGTTCCTCTGTCGCTTGCATACTCTTGTTCATTTTCTAGCTTTTGTATCCAACGTTTGGTAGGAAGCCAGAAGAAAAAGGAGAGAATCACAGCAGAGGTAAACTTTAAAAGAGGATCGTACCAACGCAAGTGTTCTAGTTCATGGGCGATAATGCTGGTAAACTCTGCGTCAGAGAGGTCCTCTAGCTGATTAGAGGGGAATAGAATCGTGTTTCTAAGTTTTTCGCTGTTTTACTACGTTTGTAGTATTTGTGTGAAGTACAGAATTGTTTCTAATTTTTCTATCTGGCGCCAAGCAGATAATCCGCTCACTGTGAGTCAATTGAGTCGATTCTAAATAGGAATTGACTCAGTCACACGCCAAAAGCTAGATGCAAGTATGTTTAAAAGAATAACTAAGATTTTACTAGGTCAGCTAGACAAACGGTGTTTTGTATGAGCTCAGAAGACCAGATACTGGGCTTTATGCCTGAGGTGGTAATGAGAGCGAGATGGATTTGTTTGTTACTTGGGAAATGCTTTTCAAAAACTTCGATCTTGCTCATGAGCTCTTTTGCATAGGCTTTGTCTAATACGAAAGGCTT
>JAHFTP010000111.1 GCA_023265495.1 Chlamydiota bacterium | reverse complement strand
AGGACCCCGTGTAGTGAATACGTCCAATGTAGCCTTCCCCCACATAGACGGAGAGACCCTCCTCCTACAACTCGACATGGCAGGGGTAGCGGCAAGCCACGGCTCCGCCTGCTCTTCCGGCGCCCTAGAGCCCTCCCGCATACTGCTCAACATGGGCCTGCCAAAGACGATAGCCAGGTCCTCCCTGCGCTTTTCCTTTAGCCGCTACACCACCAAAGAAGAAACGGACAGGGCCCTGCAGATCCTCCTATCCTTGCTGGATAATCTGAGGAAAATTTCTTGAATAAAAAAACTGATAGACACAACCAAATTCCAATGGTCTACAACTTCCTCACGACCCTAGCGGCTTGAAGCAGCTCAGAACAAGAAGGCGTTTCCCTATAGCCACCGCTGACGACACCTTCAAGACGACCGTCTTTGCATTCAGGGTATTCTTCTGTAAATTGTCTTAACCGGTTTTTAGGCTGGTGGAAAACCTCCGCCCATCATTGTCCATTTTACCATGTTTTAGCGACTTAAAACCAGGAGGCTTCTCTATGTGAAATCATTTTTTGTCCTGTACAAAGGAAATGTGGCGCGATTTAGAGAATTGCGACAGAAACACGAAAAAAGTGGCGCGATTTAGAGAATTGCGCCATATTTACAGATAAAGTGGCGCGATTCTATTATCTCAAGAGGGGACATATGGCAAATCAAGTACCGTGGAACACAATTCTTGAAATCATAGGAAGATTCACACACGGAGCCTCCTTGGAAGAAATTATGGAAGGATTGCTTCCTCCCGTTCCGAGACGGACCCTACAGAGATGGCTTGCTAACCTGGTGAAGAATGGGCAGATCTCGATTATAGGCATGGCAAGAGCGAGTCGCTATAAGCTAGTAGCAATCCCGTTAGAAGAGCCCTCCTCGGAAAAAGAGAAACTAAGCGGTATTTCTTTGTCTGAAGAGGGACATTTCCTTGAATTGCAAGTCACCCGTCCCATTCCATCACGACATCCAGTAAGCTACCACAGAGAATTTCTCGAAGACTATCGTCCCAATAAGAGCTTTTATCTTCCAGAAGAGTTGCGCAGAAAGCTTTTTATTCTTGGAGGCGGCGACAAGGAAAGCTATCCGGCAGGAACACTTGCGCGTCAAATTTTCCAGCGCCTCCTCATAGACCTCTCCTGGAACTCGAGCCGCTTAGAAGGTAACACCTACTCTCTACTGGAAACGGAGCGCTTATTGGCCTTAGGTAAGGAGGCCGCAGGAAAAAATGCAGAGGAAACGCAAATGATTTTGAATCATAAGGCCGCCATTGAATTCATCGTTAACTCTGCATCCGAAATTGGGATGAACTCCTATACGATATCATGCCTACATGCTCTTTTATCGGACAACTTATTACCCGACCCTTCTGCCTGTGGGAGAATTCGAACTATGGCTGTGGGCATCGGAAAATCCGTTTATCTGCCTAGCGCTATTCCCCAAGTTATCGAAGAGTGTTTCCGTTTGCTGCTGAGCAAGGCATCCTCTATTGATGACCCCATAGAGCGTGCTTTTTTTCTGATGGTCCACCTACCCTACCTACAACCTTTCGATGATGTAAATAAAAGAACATCGCGCCTAGCAGCGAACATCCCCCTCATCCAAAACAATCTCTCCCCCCTGTCCTTTATCGATGTTCCAGAAAAGGCCTATATAAATGGGCTCCTTGCCATCTATGAGCTCAATCGCATGGAACTGCTGCGAGATGTGTTCGCCTTTGCCTATGAACGATCCTGCGTCCTTTATGCAGCCACAAGAAAATCTATAGGAGAGCCAGATCCTTTTCGTCTCCAATATCGAACCTTTGTTCAGCAAGTAGTAACGGAAATTGTTCTTGACCATATGGATAAAGTGCAAGCGGTCGCATTTATAAAAAAATATGCCATTGAAAAAATCAAAAAAGAAGACCAATCTCGCTTTATAGAAATGATAGAGAGAGAACTGCAGAGCCTCCACGAGGGAAATATCGCGAGATTCCACTTGAAACCTTCTCAATATGACACCTGGAAAAAGACCTGGATCTAATACACCGTTTTGACAGAGATCATTTTCTCTCCGATGAGGGGAGCTTCTTCTACTGTAAGCTCAAATTGATCTATGCGGATCGACTCTCCCTTGGAGGGGGGATGCCCTAAAGAGAGGGAGAGCACCTCTTCGAGGGTTTCCGCCTGCTCAAAGGAGAGGTGGACCTGGTACTTTGTGTTGAGCTCCTCTAGGGTAGTATCTCCGGAGAAGGTGCGATCTAAAACTATGTGAAAGGCCCTGGGGAGCATCTCTCCAAAGGACATCCAATGATCTGATCTGCAAAAGATCTCATCGATGATCTCATCTAGTGTCAAAATACCCATAGCCAGGCCAGATTCATTGAGCACGACGGCAATGCTTTGGTTATTCCTTCGAAACTGCTTTAAGATCTCTATAATAGAGTTATTTTCCGTGATAAACCAAGCGCTGCGGGCCGCTTCCCTCACCTTCTTATGGTCCGGGAGGCGAAGAAGATCCCTCGGGTAGGCAATAGCTACGATGTTTTGCTCCGTGCGATGATAGAGAGGCACATACGGGGAGTAGTTCACTCGGAGGATCTCTCTGAGATCCCCAATAGAGAGAGAGGTAGGAATCATTTTCACTCCATCTAAGGGGATCATGAGCTCCTTTGCCGTCTTATTTTTTAAAAGAAAAATGCGCGATACTACCGCACCAAATGGGTCTTGTTTGCTATCTGCAGCTGTCTCCTCCCTTTCTTCTATCATATTTTGCAGCTCTTCCCTTGTGAGATAAACTCCACTTTCTACATAGGTCCCAAAAAGTCTGTTGATCCACTTGCAAAGAAGATCTAGCAAATAGATAAAAGGTTTTAAAACCATAGAAAAGAAATAGAGTATAGGAACTCCGATCATAGCCGCATGCTCTGCATAGCGTCTTCCGGCAAACATCGGAGCAATTTCAGCGAAAATAAGGACGAGAAACACCTGGCTTAAAGGAGCCCAGTCCGGGCTCAGACCTACAGCATCATAAAATCTTCTTGCGCTCTCAGAGCCCACAAGTAATGAGGTGTTGACCATCACAAGGGTCGTTCCAAATAAAAGGGCAGGATGATGGAGAAGGTAGCTGAGCCAGATAGCTTGGCTTTTTTCTCTGCTTACATAGTATTGCAAACGCACTTTATTAAAGGAGACGGCAGCCATCTCCAGCATAGCAAAGAAGCCTTGCAAGACAATACATGCACCTGTCAGAAATAGGAACCAATGCCAAGAAGAAAAATCCATTATTTCCCTTTCCCCCCTTTTTTCTTCTTAAGCGGCGTTATTCTGCGGATATAGACTCTGCGGACACGCGTCTGATCCGAGGAGAGGACGTGGAATAAAAAATCCTTCGTCATATACTTAGCGCCTGTCTTGGGGATATCACCCATCTGCTCAGTGAGCCATCCCCCAATGGTTACCATGTGGTTATCACTGACAAGCTCATAATCAAAAATCTCTTCAAATTCGGAAAGTTCTAACTTGCCGCTGGCTATGATGACATCCTCACCTGCCTTGGTATAAGGTGTTTTTTCATCTCTGCGATCTGCAATTTCTCCTACGACCTCCTCTACGAGATCTTCGAGGGTGATAATCCCCGACACCGATCCATACTCATCGACGACAACGGCGAGAGACTCTTTTCTTTCATAAAGCTGCCTTAGCAAACTGCCGGCAGACGTTGTCTCCGGAATAAAAAAGGGCTTTTTTAGTATGGGAATGAGATCTGCTGTTTGCTTGATGGAGAGTTTTTGCAAGAAAAATAAACGGCTGGAAATAACGCCTATAATGTTATCTAAACTCCCTTCACATACGGGAATCCTAGAACATTCCTGATCCACAAAAAGATGGAGTAGTTTATGTAACGGTTCCTCCGTCTCAAAGAAAATCACCTCTTCTCTCGGGCGCATGAGCTCTTTGACTGTAGACTCTTGCAAGTGCAGATACCCTCTGATGAGCTCTGCCTCATCTTGGCCTAAAACCCCACTTTCTTTGGACGTTTTCAGCGCATGCTGCAGCTCATCGGTGGAGATCTCTTCCTCTTTCTTTAGGAAGAAAAAACAACACCTCCCGGCAACAAACGTGATGGAAGAGAGGACCTTGCGAAGGGGAAATAAGATTTTTTGTGCGTAGTAGAGCAGCGGAGCTACAGCATAAGAGACCTTTTCATTGTTGGGGAGCGCTAAGGACTTAGGAATCACCTCTCCGATGATGAGATTGAGCGCTAGAGGCACTCCCACCCTCAGCCCCCAGCTCGCCTTCTCCCCAAAAAGATTGGATACTACGTTCTGCACAAGGACACTGACAATGATAATCAAAATGATCAACGTGATGAGCAGCTCCCTTGGGTTAGAGAGCAAAGTAAAGATCAGCCTTTTTCTCTTGTCTTTATCATTTTTATAGGATTTTACCTGTAAGGAAGAAAGAGAAAAAAGAGCTGTTTCTGCTCCCGATACAATGGCTAAACAAAGGAGGAAAATAAATAAAAGAAGAAGGCAAGTAAAGATACTCACGTATACTCACTCATCTTTTTTGAAATAGACCTTAACTTGTCCTTCAGGCACTACTCCTAATCGTTTCATTAACACCATTTCTACCCAGGCGGGATCTGCAAAGCTGCTAATCTGCAAGAGTAGATCTTCTTTTTTCTCAAGAGCTGCGCTTTTCTCTTCTTCAAGCTGCGCCAGTTTGTGCTCTAAATCACTTATTGTATGCCCCTTCTTTTTCATCGCACTGAAAAAAATCAGTAAACAAATACTGATAAAGGCAAACATCCACCAAGTCTTTTGAAAAAAGACGGAACGTTGTTTTTCTCTTATGCTCTGCGTATAAAAAGAAGACTGCATACAACCATAACCTAAGGGTTCTCGCGCTGCTAACCTGATTGTCACTGAAGGCCACATTTTTTTCTAGCAAAAGAGAGGCTTGCTCGAAAAATGGATTACAATTTATTTAACAACAACAACTTAAGCGACAGGCAAGGTGATGTTCACCTGTCTCATATATTTGCCGCCGCGGTCGGCATACGATGTCTCACAAACCTCTTCTCCTCTATAGAAGAGAACCTGAGCGAGCCCCTCATTGGCATAGATCTTTGCAGGGAGCGGTGTGGTATTGGAGATCTCTAACGTAACATATCCTTCCCACTCCGGTTCAAAGGGGGTAACATTCACGATAATGCCACATCTAGCATACGTAGACTTGCCAAGGCATATGGTGAGAACATCTCTGGGAATACGAAAATATTCCACACTTCTGGCGAGGGCAAAGGAATTGGGAGGGACGATACACTCATCCACTTCCATATGCACAAAGGAGCTTTCGCTGAAATTTTTTGGGTCTACGATCGAGTTGTTGATATTGGTAAACACCTTAAATTCATTGGCCACTCGCAAATCATATCCATAGCTAGAAAGCCCATAGCTAATAATCTTTTTCCCATTTACCAGACGAACCTGTCCATCGACAAAGGGCTCGATCATTTTTTCTTCTAATGCCATCTTACGGATCCATCGATCAGCCTGCAGACTCATATGTACCACCTTTTACTTTTTCTCTAAAATGATATAGCGCTTGAAATGGATTTCTTGCTAGAGTTTTTATATAGAGACTTGCAAGAGGCAAAAAAAATGACTGACCCTTACATTGAGTCATCCTGGACAAAAGCTGATGATACTTTTGAAGTGCCGCTACGCCCCGAGTCTTTAACCGACTTTGTAGGCCAAGATTCTGTAAAGGAGCGTCTCGAAATCATCATTGGCGCTGCAAAGCAAAGAAAAGAGCCTTTAGGCCATTGTCTCTTTTACGGCCCTCCCGGACTTGGCAAGACGACACTTGCCAACATCATCGCAAAAACCATGGGAACGCAGCTTGTTGTGACATCAGGCCCTGTTATTGAAAAGGCAGGAGATCTGGCCGGCATTCTCACTAATCTTAAAGATGGAGATATCCT
>JAHFTP010000110.1 GCA_023265495.1 Chlamydiota bacterium | reverse complement strand
CAATCGTATGCCTACGCTGTTTAGAACTCTGAGAGGTCCGACTATAGATTGAGTCATAAGGATAGCCTTATTTTATATATTAATTATTAATCTTAATAAATATTGTATTTTAGTTAATGTTAATAGTCAATTTGTATTAATTAGTCTTTCTAATAAAGAATGTTAAATTAATTTTAAGATGACAATTGTAAGCTATTTTAGCTTAATTATCTATATAAAAATGAGCGACTTTAATTGTTTAATGGTAAATGACTTGTGTTATTCCATTCGAGTATGGCCGGTTTATTATGTTCTATTCCAAGAATAGACAGGGAGGCTGGGGAGAGGACAAAAAACTTGCCATAGCTGGGGGCTAGGTCCAAATAGCGGGCACAGAGGACTCTAAGGAAGTGCCCGTGAGAGAAGACCGCGATGGGCCCGGAGAAACGACGTACTTTACCGAGGAATCGATTGGCTCTCTCTCCTACGTCGGCTAGAGATTCTCCTTTGGGGGCTCCATGGAGAAATAAAGACCAATGGGGATCGATTTGTTTGATTTCCTTGGAGGTTTTCCCTTCATAGGCTCCATAGTCAAATTCCACAAGGTTTTCATCTACAGATGTTTGAGAGTATAGGCCTGCTAAAATACATGTTTCTTTGGCTCTTTTAAGCGGGCTTGTGAAGGTAGCCTGAAAATGGATGTTTTTAAGGAGGTGGCCTAGTTGTTTAGCCTGCTTTTCTCCTTCCTCTGTTAACGAGATATCCGTGCGTCCCGTATGTTGTCCCGACTGAGTCCATAAGGTTTCTCCATGTCGGATTAAATAGATCTTAGGAGCCGTATTTGCCATTGTGTAATTGATGTGCTTTTGGTTTCTGTCCTATGTTCACGAACATAGAACATCCCACTGCATAAATGCATCAAAAAAAACGGAGGGTGCCTATTTTCCCCTGTTTCCTTTTTTAGAGAAAGGGCTGTGTTATACGGCAAAATGCTCTTTTAACACGATGCTCGAGTAAGGAGCGAGTCTTACTTTGAAGCCGACAATTTTATCTCCTTCTCTCATTAACTCGATCGATTCGTTTCTGACTCCCCCGCCTCCATATCTTCTATCGTCGCTTGTAAACACCTCTTCGAGTCTACTTAAGCGATTTCGAATCTTTTCACATTCGGGATCATAAGAGGCATCAGGGAATCGGATCTCATAGTTTGCAAAATAGGAGGAACTGTTATTTTCTATGCAGACGAGGCTTTCCCCGTCACCAAAGGTGCTTCTTCTGTGCCAGCTGAGGACGTTATTTGCTGTGTCGCTAGCATCAATCCACTTGACATCAGCTCCTTTATCTCTCTCCCACAGAGCTCTGTGCTCGATGTAAAATTGGTTTAATTCTTGCACAAAGAGCTGGGTTCTAGCGTGTGAGGGCTCCCCTTCAGGTGTTTGCCACTCCAGTCCCCTCCAGTCTACTGCTTCTTTTGTAGGATCTTGTGGCGTGTCTTTGTGTGTGGCACCAACCGAATCTTTAAATCTTCCTGCCCATTCTTCATCTTGAGCAAGTTCATTTCCCATGCAGTTGAGTTTAGCACCCGGTGAAAACATCATATTACAGTGAAGCCTTCGCACTTGGGCATATTTTTGGAATTGTTCTCCGTGAGCTGAAGAGAGTAAAGATCCCTTTCCTGCAGAAGTTTCATCATGCGATAGAGGACGTACCAATCTTTCTAGAGGGTCAACGAGATTGAGGGCATTTCTGCAATCGCTAGGGTGTCTCTCCGGAGGAGCTCTTCTGTGCCAGCGTGCCAGTTCAGACTGCATCCATCCTAAATCTTGAGCATAGGTAAAGCCAAGCCCTCTTCCTAGCCTAGTAGGATCCGCCTTTCTAACAAAAGTTTTCTCTGTTGTAGGGGCCGTCTTTCCTGACATGATTGAGCTGTCTTCTGCTATAGTGATAACGCCGGGATGTTTATCTCGGATCAGCTGATTGAAGTCACGTAGAAATGTTTTAGCATCAGGGATGATGGTTCCATCCGATCTGTGCATCATGTTATTTACGGCATCAACACGCAGCCCGTCGATGTGCATCTCCTCTAGCCAATATCTGGCACTGGAGTAAAGAAAATTTCTGACGGCTACTTCTTGGTAGTTAAATTTAAATACGCCCCAGGGAGCATCAAATTCTCCTTCATATAAAGGGGTTCCATCCATGGAAAGAAGACCGAAATTGTCGGTTGCCATATGACCGGGTACCCAGTCGATAATGACATTTATGCCACTTTGGTGGAGGGTGTCTATCATTTGTTTAAATTCTTTTATACTGCCAAGTCTATAATTGGGTGCAAAGAATCCCGTCGGTTGGTATCCCCATGAGTTTTCATTGGGATGGTCCAAGATACCAAATAGCTCAACGTGGGTATAGTTCATATCTTTGCAATACGTGGCAAGTTTTTCTCCTAACTGGGACCAGGAAAGAAGGTGTCCGAACTCCTTTTTCCAACTGGCGGCATGGACTTCATAGATGTTTACAGGCTTTGGCAGGTCTGCATATGTTCTGCGGGCTTCTACGTGCGCGTCATCTCCCCAAGTATAGCTTGTGTCTACAACTACGGAATCGTGCTCTAGGGCGTTATCTACGGGGTGGCCTTTGATAATCGGTTGATGGTTGTGCGCGTAGGGATCTGCTTTTCTGTGGATGGCTCCACTAGCTGTTGTAATGAGGTATTGATAATAGGTGCCGACCTTGTCAGGAGTTGTTATTTCAAAAACTCCTCCCTTTTTTCTCTCCATAGGGATCATTCTGAGGTCCCCTCCATTAAATCGTATGCTTACCTCTACCGATTTAGCATTGGGGGCGTAGATGCTAAATGTGGTACCGGTGCAGGCTCCCCTTTCATCAAAAATAGGATGGGATCCGAGTGTTTTATATAAATCAGAGCGCACGCCTTTGCCAAAAGCTGGTTTTTTGTCAGAGGGGATAGCTGCCTGCATCTCTGGAGTAAAACTCTTATAAATTTCTTTGAGCTGATGGTAAGTAAGTAAGTCGCCGTCAAAGAGCGCTAGATAGTGGGCTATTTCTCTTCGTTGTTGCGTTTGACTTTGTTCTTCTAATGTTCTTGCAGCGGTCGCTAGCTGCGCATCTATAATACTAAGAGTAGAAAGGAGTTTGACGTTACCTTCAAGCGCTCTTTGTCCCCAATGCTCTCCTGTCTTGCTCGTAGAGGGAGAGAGGCGATAGACTTCTCCGTGGAGGGCCCATTGTGCTCTCTCCGGGAGCTGAAGGAGCACTCTGCGTAGTGCGTCGTTGTTTGCGTCCGGGTTGGCAAGAAGATCTCGCAGCGTTTGAAGGGTCTGCACTGTTTGCGTTGCTTCTAGTAAATCTACTTTTTCCTGCAAAGAATTTTGTATTTGCTCTAAGATGTTTCTGCCTGTTAAAGAAAAATAAGGAGCTGTGATCTCTCCTACTATTTTGCTGTCGGCTTGCAGCGTATCATCCGCATAGGTAAATGAGCTGGGGCTTCCATGGTCATGCCAGAGCCAATACTTCACCACTTCTTGTAACCTTGGAGATAGAGTAGAGAAAATAGTCAGAAAGTCTTCGTTTGACACATCTTCTCGATTAAGTAGAATGGTTAACTCTCTTAGCACTGCGATGTCTAGCTTAAGTTGTTCTAACACCGTAGGGGCTTCTCTTACGGGCCCAAGGGTACTCCGCGCTGTTGTGTCCACTTCTTCAACGCCATGGATCTTTCCTGCAGTGTCAATAATGCAAGCATTCAGCCTTCTTGTAGACTCTGTTCCTCGGAAAAAGGAAAGTGTATTTAACGTTTTTGTCGTAGGCGTATTTTCAAACGCATTATATATGTATGCGACAGGTGCATGTGTTGTACTAATTAGTTTTGTCATAGTTTTCCCATTTTTAATTACATTATTAAAGTATTTAACAATATTGTAATTAGTTGTTTGTTTTATTGCAAAGTTTGAAATTAAATTTAATATTAATTTAATGAATAAAATTATACTTATTACAATTATAAAAGTAAAAAATTTAATTATGACAAGATAAATTATTAGTATATAGATAGGAGATAATAAGTTGCTAATAGTGGGTGTATCGTTAGTTTAGAAGGATTCTTCTAAGACGACAGCTGCGAGGGGGGGGACTTGTATGCTAAAGCCTGTAGTGGCTCCGGAAGGATCTTTGAGCAACCGAACATGGGGATTGGTTTTGCCGGAGCCTCCAAACTTTCCATGGTCGCCATTGAAAATTTCCCGCATGGAAGAGACTCTCGATCTGTCGTCCATTCCCTCTGCTTTAGGGAAGTAAAACGTATATTCTGTATAGAAGTGTGGGGTATTATTGAAAATGCAGGCAAGGTTTCCTCGATGGAAAGCGAGGATCGAGTTGTCTCTATTTTCGTGAAAAACTTTAGCTTCTCCTGGGGTGTCCGTCTCTGAAAGTACAGGGTACTCTCTATAGAGATGGGATAGGGCGGAAACAGTGTCTTGCATTTTCCTTCTTCGCTCATCGCCGAGTTCATTCCATTGCACTCCCGTTATGTGGGACTCTCCTCTTAGAGAGCGTTGCAGCAAGTGTTCCCATTCGGCCGATTGGGCGATTTCATCTCCCATAAACATCGATTTCCTTCCGGGCATCATATAGATGAGACTGTAGAATAAACGGAGGTTGGCAAATTTTCTCCACTCATCGCCCGGCATCTTAGCAAATAAGCTGCCGGTGCCTGCTTTGACTTGATCATGAGAGAGGGCTAGAACAACATGTTCTCCTCTGTCTCCTGACAGGGCCCTCAGCAGACGATCATGATGGTGTTTGCGATGGATCGGATCTTCGATAAAATAATGGAGAAGATCATAGACGGGACCCATGGCCCATTTTGCACTAAACCCCATTCCTTCTACAGATGTAGAAGCTGAGGCTTGTGGAACATCTGATGACTCTGCAATGGTAAAAACATCAGGGAAATCTCTATGGATTTTAGCATTTAGATCCCTAAAAAATAGGGCGGCATCGTGGTTATAGCCCGAGGAGAGTTCGAGTGTGGGATCGACTGCGTCGACTCTGAGGCCATCTATGTGCAGGACCTTAGCTAAATAATGGGCGCAGCTGATGAGGTAGTGGCGAACAAAGGGGTTACTATAGTCATACCTAAAGGCTCCATAGGATTCGCTCCTATCCTCCCTTTCAAAAATCCGTCCTCCAAAAGAGCAGAGGCCAAAGTGGTCTTTGACAAAATGTCCCGGGACAAAGTCTACAAGTACTCCGATCCCATTGGCATGGAGAGTATCGACTAAGTATTGGAAATCATAGATGGATCCCATACGTGTATTAATAGACATGGGAGTGAGCGGCTGATACCCTAATGAGCCTTCATTGGGATGTTCTAATATACCCATGAGCTCCACATGAGAAAAACCCATCCTTCTGCAGTGGTCTAGGAGCTCATGGGCTATTCCTCGATAGTTCATGTGTCTAGAGTCTCTCTTTCTCCAACTGCCTAAATGCACCTCATAAATGTTCATGGGAAGGCTTCTTCCTATACTATGTTTTCTTCCCTCCATCCAGGCTCCATCCGTCCAAGGGAAGTGTTTCATGTCCCTCACAACAGATTCATAGTGAAAATAATCTACATGGCAGGGTACGTGTTCTCTAGCAAATGGGTCAATTTTTCTAGTGGCAGTATCGTGTTGATCCACAATTTCATAGACGTAGGTGGCTCCTGAGCTGACCCCTTCCCCCCATGCTTTCCAATGCGGAGTGCCTATTTCTCTATGCATTTCTATTCTTCTCGTTACCCTTCCCTCAAAGGTGATGAGAACAGAGGCTCTTTTTATATTGGGTCCGTAAAGGGTGAATTCCGTTCCCCTATCTTTGGGAAGGGAGCCGAAGGTTTCATAGAGATGAGAGATGCCAAAACCATAGTAGGGAGGGGCTGGTACTTGTGCTTTGATCTCTCCGTCGAGGTGATGATATAGGGCATTTCTTTGCCTATGTTGTAAGAGGGGATTTTCTAAATTGGCAAAAAATCCTGCTTTTTTTG
>JAHFTP010000109.1 GCA_023265495.1 Chlamydiota bacterium | reverse complement strand
ACAAAGCTGCTCGCCTTTGAGGAGAATACAATCCAGCTCTTTGATGGCTCCTTAGACTCTTATATGAACAAATGAAGCAGACCTTTTGGACAGAAAAAAAATTTTCCTTTTTGACCCTTAAGCAGCAACACAGAAAAGCAGCAGATCTGCTACAAGCCATACAAGAGCCGGAGCATCTAGCTCTCTATAGAAAGGTGGAAAGCTGGCTCTCTTTGCCCCCTTTAGACATGCAGAGCAAAGAAGAGATCTCCCACAGATTTCATCATCACACAGAGCAGGCGCATCTGTCCTATGCAGAGCATAACCTGTTTGTTGAGACCCAAGACAAAATAAGCTCGGTACAATACCTCCCCATCGCCATCTATCTAGACCACCTGCGTTCCGCCTTTAATGTGGGATCCATTATTAGAACTACGGAAGCATTTAGACTAGGCTCTCTTTACTTTTGTCCTAAATCCCCCTATGTCGATAATGCCAAAGTACAAAAGACGTCTATGAGAACCCATAGCTCCGTCCCCTCGTTCCAAGAGGTCTCCTTATCCACTCTGCCTCGCCCGATCATCGGTCTTGAAACGGCACCCCATGCTCCCACTATCCATGAATTCGTCTTCCCTCCTTCTTTTACTTTAGTTCTTGGCAATGAGGAATACGGTCTGTCAAAAGAAACGCTCTCCCTCGTAGACTCTCTCATCCAAATCCCCCTTTGCGGATCAAAAAACTCCTTAAATGTGGCATCCGCTTATGCCATTGCTGCTGCTGCAATTAGAAAACAATTTTCTAAGTAAGAAAATAGGCTGACAAAAGGAAACTTAAAAAAAACTACTAAATAGCCTGCAAATACAATTTTCTACCTGTTTTTTCTTAACTTTAGATACACTACTTGTATTGGGGAATTATATGAAAAAACCACTTCCGATCGGGATCAGCGATTTTAAACAATTGATTGATGACGGCTATGTCTATGTCGATAAAACGCTCTTCATTCAAGAACTTGTTGAAAAAGGAACTCTTGGAGCACTCATCCCTCGCATGCGCCGTTTTGGCAAAACGTTAAATCTCTCGATGGTACGTTATTTTTTTGAAAAAAGCGAAAAAGATACAAGTTATTTATTTAAAAACTTAAACATTTGGACGCATGAGAAGTATCGGGCTATGCAAGGACAATTCCCTGTCATATTCCTCTCCCTCAAAGATGTTAAGCATTCCTCCTGGGAAGAAACTTTTTCTTCCCTATGTAGGCTCATTGCTGAGGAATTTGAACGTCATCGTTATATCTTGGAAGCTAATGTGCTAACGGAGCAAGAAAAAGAGGATTTCTTAACTGTTGTTCGTAAAGAGAGCAAACAAACTCTAACAGAAGCAAGCCTTAAACTTCTCATGGATTGGCTTCACCGCTACCACAAGAAAAAGGTTGTTCTGCTAATTGATGAGTATGACACTCCTGCACATGCTGCCTATATCGGTAGATATTACGATAAGCTCATCTCTTTTTTACGCAATTGGCTCTCGGCAGCTCTTAAGGATAACACCCATCTTGAGAGGGGTGTACTCACTGGCATCTTGCGCATTGCAAAAGAAAGCATCTTTTCAGGACTCAATAATATCAGCTCCTTTACTCCCTTGAGCGAGACATTCAGTGACAAGTTTGGCCTGTTGGAATCGGAAGTTAGCACACTTCTACAGGAATATGGACTTCTAGATAGGCTTCCTGAAATCAGAAAGTGGTATGATGGCTACCGCGTCGGATCTTGCGGGGGAATCTACAACCCTTGGTCTGTATTAAAATGCATAGCCGAAGAAGGAGCTCTAGCTCCTTATTGGGTCAATACCAGCGATAATGCTCTTATGAAAGAGCTTATTACAAAGGGAACAGAAGATCTAAAGGTAGACATCGAAGAACTGATGAAAGGCGGTATCATCGCCAAGAAAATCGAAGAGGGAATTGTATTTACAAACTTGGAGGATAGCTCCAATGCTATCTGGTCATTGCTTCTCTATAGCGGCTATGTAACACTGGATGCAGCCCCCTCTTATGGGATTCCCTGCCATCTTCGCATTCCCAATATTGAGGTGGCAGAGTTATACAACTCCATGGTTGTGGATTGGTTTGAAAAGAGCATCCGCGAACGTAAATATCGACTACTGCTAAGCAGCTTGACGAGTGGAGATGTCGATACGTTTTCTCAGATTTTTCAAGAATTCATGAGTTCTTCTGTCTCTGTTTTTGATGTGCCATCTGAGGAATCGGAAAAAATCTACCATGCATTTATCTTAGGAATGCTCATCGGCCTAAAAGATCAATATGAAGTAAAGTCCAATCGCGAAAGTGGTCTTGGCAGATATGATGTGATGTTAATCCCTAAAGAGCCAAAAAAGCTCGGTATCATCATGGAATTCAAAAAAATTGGCAAATTCGAGAAAATAAAATTGGAAGCTGCGGCAGATTCTGCTCTTAAACAGATTGAAGAAAGACGATATGATCAGGAACTTCTTAGCCGCGGTACTCAGCACATTTTATTTCTAGGCTTCGCTTTTGAGGGCAAAGAGGTTCTCATCCGCTCAAAATTTAGACACTAGTCGGCTTTCTACTGGATGCGCCACGCTCCAAGCATTGATTGGATATACTTTTTCAGGTTATTTGCGGCAGTCTTTTTATGAGGAAAGCTATCCAAGTCCCACTATAACGGCTGTCCTTGTGCTTGGTTAATAAGCTCCAAAAGAAGACAGGTTTTCTTGAGAGGTATCTGTTTTGGTTGTTATTGAATTAATCATAACAAACACGACAACACTTGGATTCAAAAACACATAATTAAAAACATCCATTTTCTTAATTAGTTATTATACAACAATTTAAAGAACTCAAGAGACATAAACTAAAAAACATTCCTCGCTTGTTGACAATATTTACTTTTCAACGTAATAAGGAAAAAAGATAGGGATAGGCTAGGAAAAGCCTCTCCTTAGAAAAAATAGCGCCTTTCAACCCAAGAGGCTCCATGGTACGACCCATAGCAGGACACTCCACTCTTCCCCCCTCTTTTCCTACTATTTCCCCCAACACTTTAGCAAAAGCACAGTCTCTCCAAGAACAACTCAACGCCGTAACAGAGCAACTACACAACCTACTACAAAACCCGGCCCAGTGTGAAAACCCAGCCTTCTTACAGGAGATGGCAGAAAAGATCCTAGGTTTACGAGATGATGTCCAACAAATTCAAGGAGCGTGATCGTTATGCTAGAAGAAAATCTAAAAGATGCTGCTATCATTATTCACAACATCCTCAACCAACCCCTCTCTATCCCGGAGACAAATAAGGACATCACCCTCCTCAGCGCAGCGATCAGCTTCACGGAAGAGGGCATAGCTTCTTCCCATTTAAGCCAAATCATGCATACGTTTGTAGAATACCCGGACCCCACAGGCTCTCTCATCAGGGAGTTAGAGATCCTCTCTGACGACCTAGAAAACCCTTACGGATGACTATTTGGCAAAGGGGAAACGTTTCAAATCCTCTGCAATCCATACGCCTGGGAAAACAGCGCCGGCTTCAGCAGCAAATTCTGCTAAATCTTGGTATCTGGCAGAAAAATGTGTTAGGAGGAGTTGCTGCACATGAGATTTTTTAGCTATCTCTGCCGCCTGTTTTGCAGTGAGATGGAAATGCTTTTCCGCTAGGTCTTTATGTCTTTCCAGATAGGTGCTCTCACAAATAAACACCTTTGCATCCTTGGCTATCTTATAGATTCCCTCACAGGGCAAAGAATCGATGACAATAGCAAGAACATCTCCTTTTCTTATATAGCTGACCTCATCTAAGGTAATGATTTTCCCTCCTAGAGAGATTCGACCCTCTTTTTCCAGCTGACGAACCATGGGACCTTCTATACCCAATGCCTTGAGTTTATTTTTCTCGAACTTGTGAGTGTCCGGCTCAGTAATGCGCCATCCAATGTTATCTACCCCATGGTGTAAGAAAAATGCCTCTATCTTGAACTTCCCATCTTCTTCTACCCATCCATCTTTGTCCACGGGATGCTCGATCACATGGATATGCTCATGATAGATCGTCCCATACCTGAGACGATCAAAATACACCTTTCCACTAGCGGGATAGTAACAGTGGATAGGATGGGTGACCTTATCTAGATTCAGACGCATAAGCATGGAGCCAAGACCCAAACAATGGTCTCCATGGAAGTGGCTGACAAAAATTCTCGTTACGCAGGTGGGAGCTGTATCTGCAAAGATGAACTGTCTTTGCGTTCCCTCCCCCGGATCGAACAACAACCCTTCATCATTCCAGCGAACAAGATAGCCCCCATGATTGCGCATCCTTGTCGGCTGTTGGCTGGAAGAGCCTAGTATGGTAATATCGCGCACTGTCATGCATCACCACGAGAAAAAAAACGACTTCTTCCCATGACAATCCCTACCATCCCACCTATAAGGTGGGCTATATTGGCAATGTTGGGAGAGCTCTTCGTAATGGAAAGCGCCTGCAAAATAAAAGAAACTAGCTCTAATCCAAACATCGCCAATACAAAAAATAAGATAAATAGAATGGTCGACTTCTGAAGGGGATACCCTTCCCAAGGAGCTATTTTCTGCCTACTCCATATGAAACCTGCCATCCCTACCACAATCCCTGAAAACCCAAGAAAATAAGGGCCACTGGTTAAATATTGCGCAACATTGGATATCACTCCTACCACTACAAACAAAATAAGGATCTTGTAGCGGCGCACTCGCTCCTCTATCTGCCTTCCTAAAATCCAAAGCCATGCCATATTAAAAAGAATATGGAGAAAGTCTCTATGGAGAAGGCAGGGAGTAAATAGCCGCCAATACTCCCCTTGTCCGATTTTTTCAAACATCGGTATCTTTTGGTTTGTGGGGAGTTTTTTTTCTTCAGACTCCTCTAGCGCGTCATACCATCCCTTCCAATAAGGCACCGCTTCAATTTTCTGATAACAAGACCTAGCATCGGAGGGCAGGTCCTTGAGTTCGTGGTAGGATTGTATGGGATACGTTTGTAAAAACTCTCCGAGAAGGATTGCCGCCTGAGGGAAGTCAAACATCAGCTCCTCTTGCAAAGGAGTAAGCCCCATCTCCGCTGCAAGAGCTCCTTTTGTTTTAATGATGTCTGCCTCTTGCAGGTTATTCCACATGAATAAAAACACACACAATAAAAGAAAGAAATTCGTGAGCATATAAGAAAAAGGGGTGGCTCTCTTTTTAATAAGCAACTTGAGTGCTTTTCCCTGCTCTTCTTCTTTGAATTCTTGAGAGATTTCTACAGAAGCAAGAGGTTTAGAGAAAATGCCGGCAAGAGATTCAAAGCGGACATGGGTCGGATCTTGCTTGTACTCGTCAAGTAAAGCACTTGCCCTGTTAAATTGATCTTCCTCATAGACCCAAATACGAAACCCTTTCCTCGGAGGAGAAACCTCCTCAAAAGGTTCGTAAATGTTATTGATCCCTTCTTTATGCAGGAAGGAAGAAAAGGTAAAAGCCTGCTTTTCTTCTGTAAATTCACCAACTAAGCGCATGTGTCCATAATCTTTTTAATAATAAAGGATGTGGAAAGACCAGGCAGCAAAGATACGATATGTACTCTACCTCCTCCAGCTTTGACCACTTCTGCTTCTATACAATTTTCTCCATATTCTGCCCCATTGACATGGACGCTCGGCTCTATCTTCTTAAGCCACTCTCTTGGGTCCGTCTCCTCAAACCATGTCACGTACGACACCATCTCTAATGCAGCTACCATCTGCAACCTATAGCTCAAAGGAATGATGGGACGGAGGGGACTTTTGTACTCCTGTATCGACTTATCACTATTGAGGGCTATAAGTAAAATATCCCCTTGCAAGGAGGCTTGATAAATCATTTCCAGATGTCCTGCATGAAGAAGATCAAAAGAGCCGTTGAGCGTAACAATGGTCTTCCCCTCTCGTTTGAGTTGAGAGACTCTCTGAGCTAAGGCATCCAGCGCAAGGATTTTGCCTTGCAGGGCTTCTGCAAAGGTCTTATCTTTTGGGGAAGGC
>JAHFTP010000108.1:4168-6059 GCA_023265495.1 Chlamydiota bacterium | reverse complement strand
CCCTTAGATTGCTTCAACCTTTTGCCAAAACAACAGGGGCTAAAGTGGCCTGCCCCGAGTGGTAAGCCGCTTTAAATCCCTATGTGTACGTGTGTTAACTATGGATTAAGCAGCCTCCCCCTCGCAGGCTGGCAAAAACCGGGTAGAGCCCCTTTTGCCAAAGGGCCCTTTTCCCCTCCTGTTTTTAGACAAAACACGCACTCTACTGACAGTCTGATACTTGTAATCACTTTCCTTCTATACCATTATAAACGCCTAGCAATCAAAGCTTTATAAGTAAAATTCCTATAACCTACTGAGTTGCAGCTAGTTTATACGTATTGCATCGCACGTTAACCATCAATTGCAAGCATCTAACTAACAAAGACAAATAACACGCAAAAAATATTATTAAATAATAAACTAATTATGTAGATTAATTAAAGATTTTATTATAAAATTAAAGTTAGAAGAGATGTGAACAAGTAAGAAACCATAAAATAAAAAGAGGGATAAAAAGAATGTCACTTCCTACTCAAGGGGACGGCCCGTTTACTAACAATCCCGATCCCACATATGACCCCTGTTATCAGGACTTACAGAATGACACGGACAACTACTGCGCAGAGTTAAACCAAATGAATACAGACCAAGAAATTCTAAATCAAGTCAGCCAAGAATTAGGAAGTCTCCTAGCTGCGGCTAAAACAAACCCACAGCTTCTATTCGTTGCTGTGATGTATATGTTCACCAACGCACTGCCGGCTGTACAGACATACCAAGGCGATCAGATAGGCATGCTCTCTGCTCAAGAAAACATTGGCTCTGACCTCAGAACCTACGTCAACGATATCGAAACAGCCTTTAATAACGGAGCGTCTACCCCATCCGGCCAGATGGGCCCCAATAACATTCCTGCTAACGCGCAGACAATGACCAATGAAACAAACGACCTGTATCTCTGGACACAATATCTATCAGGCAAGACCCCATCTGCCACCGACATACCCAATGGAGAATCGATCACCGGCCTTGTGAGCTCCTCTCCATTTACAGCTGGAACTTCTACTGATCCAGGCAATGCCCCTCTTTCCACAGACACAGCAGGAAGCATCCAATCTAGCTTGCTCGATACTATGAATCAATTTGTCACTTGGACGGGTGGTGCAGCGGGACAAGGTACAGAGGGTGCAGCCGGCTCCGGATGGGGCAACCTAGGCTGGGAGATGGGTGATATGAACTACTGGTATGCGCAAGGAACAACACCTGGAGCAACTCCGTCTGGTGGATCATCGCCGTCTGCCCCCGCTGCACCGGCACCGCAGATTAGGCAAGTGCAAAACGACCTGCAACAAAGTAACCAGAACGTATCTACCATGTCTACAAACGTAACGACACAAGAGCAGTTCTATGCACAAGAAATTAACCAGCTCTATGGTATAGACAACTCGATACAGCAAAGTATAGCCACTGAGATGACTACTATGGTACAAAACCAACAAGCATCATAATAAATAAAATAAATTAATAGGATAAGATATGGAAAACCCATTCTTTGCAATGCTTGAGTCAGTCAATACTGACCAGGCAAGTATTGGTAACATGCAGATCACCGACGCCAATGCTACAGACATTGACGTAAACATTGAACAGAACGTGTATAAAGCCTGTAACTCGGTGCTAGGCCATGCCGCTACGGCCCTAGAAAATTATATTTCTAGCAACAGCGGTAACGTTACATCGACCGTACAAGCAAAAATCGACTCTCTACAAGCAATCTATCAGGAAGACTCCTCTGTAACACAGACCAACGAGAGTACCTCTGACAATGCCGTACAAGCAGCACAAACACAAGCAGGACAAGATGGAACGAACTTATCAAACAAAGTGCAGCTCGCTCAGACGTTAATTA
>JAHFTP010000108.1:0-4158 GCA_023265495.1 Chlamydiota bacterium | reverse complement strand
TTCTACGATAGCAGGCCTCCTAGGTCACGCTTACTAATAGAAAGCTTTAATAAACATAAAATAAAGGTTAAAAAAAGGAGCAAATAGTATGTCACCACAAACAGGTACAGGAAATGGAAACCTAGCTCAAAACCCGGCGCTGTTATTTTCTCACACAGGAGCTTCCGGCAAGCTAGGGGGTTCTACAGATGCACCGGCTACCAATCCTACTTTAATGCCTCCGAACAATTTCCGCCCGGGCTTTGGCCAGATCAACGCAGGACCGCAAGCTGTGGCTATGTTTGCCCTTTATGCGGCTATGTCTTTATATATGACACTTATGGCCCAGTACAACACACAAACAGTCAATGAAATCCAAGTACAAACTACCGAAGCTCAAGCAGCAGCCAGTGCAACACAAACTGCAGCCAACAACCAAGCTTCTGGTCTTTACTGCCAGATGGGACAAGCGATTGCAGGTGCTGTAACATCTCTTGGGGAACTGGCCGGCACAAGCATGGCAAACAAATCCAACATCGCAGAGATGAATGAGGCTAGCAGCAATGCAGGCAAGTTGACCAACATATCCTCAAGTATGAAGGAGATGCAGAACTCTCCGGCAAACATAGGTGTCGGTGGGTCATCTGGTAACGAAATTCCAAATGCGTTGTATCTAAGAACTGCAAACGGTTCAAGAGAATTAATTCAAGTTCCTGACGAAAATTCACAAGTGCCAGGCACGATGAGACCTGCTACAGAAGCAGATATTCGGTCAAGACAACAAGCCCTTGCTGAAGGTAAGTTTATTAACAATCCTTCTCTTAACTTTAATGCGGACGTGGTGAAGCCTGAGACTCCGGGTACCCCGACAGAGCAAGCTAACTACCACTTAACACAAAGAGCAGTGCAGACATTGCCAGACGCGGAAGCCCCAGGCATTACCGAGAACCAAACATCCCCTGCAATCAACAAAGCGCTCGATAAGCAAATTGAAATACAGACAACAAAAATGAATACTGCCTCTAATAAAATGAACAGCGTAAACTCTCAAGCGCAGATGTGGTCCGGTATGCTAAACGGAGGTTTCCAGGCAATTTCTAACGGTCTCCAAGCTAAGTACGCAATGGAGCAGGGAAAAGCCCAAGCAGCGGAAGGACTTGCCAATACCACAGCACAGATGGCCGGCACACTGTCTGGAACGACAGCAGGAATGATCGACAAATACTACCAGGCTGCAGAGCAAGAACTCTCTATGCTACAGCAGATCGCACAGACGGCAACGCCTGCGTAAGTAGTAAGAAGAAAGCATTATCCTCCTAGCAACCCTCTCCTTACCCCTCATAAGGAGGGGGTTGCTTTTTCTACTGCTCATCTTTCGGAATAGAAAATCCTTTCTTGGCAAAATATTCCTTTCTTGGAAGAGCCGTGAAGCCACAGCCTTTCAGTATGCGCGGCCGTCCAAACACCTCTATCACGGGCCACCTTCTACAGACGGAAGGACGAAGAAAGTAGTGTCTGCACTTTCCTGTTTTATCTAAATACCTACAACCCATGACATAGACTTTATCCTTGCCTTGCGCATATAGCTGTTTATCTCTGAGGAAAAACCCATATACCTGGGTGCTCCAAAACATACCTATTCTTCCTAGGAGGCCTTTGGCTTCGGGAAGCAAGATATAATGACAACAGTTCCCTCTTCTTTTACAGGAGCCAGACTGAATAAAAGGGGGCTTGATGATCTTCTTTGCCACATATTGCGCAAGGCCATCTAACAAGACAAAGGGAAGAAAAAGGACACGCAGAGGCCATCTAATAAAGCCGGGCAACCACTGTTTAGCGATGCCACAGCCAGGGTCTTTAGGTAGGGAGGCGGCATCGCCTGCACTATCTACGAGCGTCTCTAAAGCCATTTCAGAATGATTGGTATCCATTATTTTCCTCTGATCCTATTTTGATAGAAGGAGAGCTCCTCTTGCAGCGCCCTTTTTATCGTGTCTGCCTTTTTGAAGCCGTGTCCTTCTCCAGGAAATAGTACGAGTCTTACCTCTTTGCCACAACTTTTTAACCTTTGGTAGTAGATCTCTACTTGAGAGAGGGGAACGACGGGATCTTCTTCCCCTTGTAGTAATAAAATAGGGGAGGAAATCCCACCTACTTGGCTCATAGGAGACCTTGCCTCGTAGAGGGTCTTTTCCTGTGGATAAGGACCTAGAAGGCTATCTAGATAGTGTTTTTCGAATTTGTGCGTGTCGCCTGCAAGCAGAGTGAGATCTGTAACGCCATAGCTACTTACTCCCCCGGCAAAGAGACTACTATGGCTCAGACAGAGAAGCGCGGTGAAGCCGCCGGCGCTACTCCCCTTTACAAAGATCTTTGCAGGATCGACCTGCTTTGTTTCGATCATATGAGCCGCTGCTGCCACACAATCCTGCACATCGATCTCTCCCCACTTACTGCTCAGTTTTTCTCTATAAGCCCTTCCATATCCCGTACTCCCCCTGTAGTTCACATCGAGCCATGCAAACCCTCGTGACGTCCAAAATTGCACCTCCATACTCAGCAAAGGAGAGGCGTGTGCCGTAGGGCCGCTGTGGCATTTGACAATGAGAGGGGAAAGGTTTTTTCTGTCTGCAGAAAACAACCTGTTCTTAGAAGGGTAGTAGAAGGCAAAACACTCTCCTTCCCTCGTCGGTATGACCAATTCTTCCGGAAGGGAAATATCTTCCGTAGGCAGCGGACAAACACTCTCTTTGATGACATCATATTTCTTGGTAGTTAAGTTCAAAGAAATAACGCTGAGCAGCTGTTTGGGAGACCCCCCAAAAAAATATACATGCTCTTCATCTACTGCGCAAATATCCTTGATGACGGTAAAAGGAGTGTCTAAATGTTCAAGAGTGTGATTGTCGGGGTCTAACAAGGCGAGATGATCGATCCCTCTCTCAGAATAGATACACACGAGAAGTTCTTTGTCCTTCCTAGAAATGAAACTATACGTACTCGTGCCTATGATCCACTCGGGCAGGCCGAAATCTGCTTGCATGAGAAATAACGGATCTACCTTGCCTTCCTTATATCGATGCAAGTTCCAATATCCCGTCTTGTCATAGACAAAATACAGATTTCCTTCTTGGGACCATTTGAGCTGGCAGATGCTCTCACTTTTTCCTCCTGCTATTTTCTCAACTTTATGGAGGCTGCCGTCACTTCCTATCTCCCCCACATGCAAAGAACTCTCCTCCCATGGCATATGAGGAAAATCCCAAGAGATAAAAGCGAGTTTCTTTCCGTCAGGGCTTAGGCTGGGAGAAGAATAAAAATCGCTGCCTTGCGCAATGATCTTGTTTTGTTTACTTGCTATATCGATACATACGATGCTGTTTGTAACGGCAGACTCGTTGCTATGATCCTCACAAAGGCAAAACACAAAATGTCCCCCTAAACAAAAGTTGGCATATCTCTTCAGGGGGTCATGGCAAAGAGCTTCTACAGGGCCGCTAGCCCTCGCCAAATACACCATGCGATCCTTATCACTGGTAAAGGCTATGACGCCATCCTTCACCTCAAAAGAGCCCCCTCCATACTCGTGCACCCTCGACCTCACGCTCTTATCAGGGAAAAGATCCCTGACTTGACCCCCTTTCCCATAGCGAACTAAAGCCACCCTCCCTTGCTCCCCAGGCCGCGTTTCTGTCCAGTAGAGCACATCTCCATCTAGGCGCATTTCTTGGAGGCTGCCAGCCCCAGCTACCACGTCCTCCACCCCAATAGAAGAGGTCCAAAACCCCTGAGACTCCATGCTTGCCCCCTTGAAGAAATCTATTCTTAACTTATTTACTAGCAAAGACTAGAGATATTTTCACCATAACCTGCTCTATACCAACCGATTAGAAAAACAGAACCACTTTTTCTCCATCCAGTCCATTCTATCCTAAGCTGGAAAAGCCAGGCAAAGAGTTTTTTTCTCAGTCTAGACTTGTAACCATCTATCTATCACATGGTTATAATTATCTTTTTTATAATAAAAAATATTAAAAACTATGTTATAAACTATATTAAAATAATGTTACCTCTGATATAATTAAATTAAATAACCTAAACAAACTTGAACACACAGGAATATATGTCACAAATTATTAATGAAATGGGTCGCCCCCCCTGTTTTATAATAGAAAATCC
>JAHFTP010000107.1 GCA_023265495.1 Chlamydiota bacterium | reverse complement strand
TTCAAGGTTTCCCAAATGGAGAATCTGCCCCTCTTTGAGGAGAACATCAGGTTTAGATCCTTCTATAGGGAACAGTAAACGAAGTCCATCAGATCCGGGCTTTTCTACATTTTTTGCATCATCTGCGTGAACGTAGATCTTTGCCCCTAATTTCTTCTGCAAAATAGATAGGTCGGCAATATGGTCCCAATGAGAATGCGTGAGTAGGAGCATTTCTACGCTGAATCCAAGCTCCTGGACGAGAGGAAGTATCTCCAAAGCAGAGCCTTGCGGACAGTCCACAACCGCCGCTCTCTTTGTTACTGGGCAGCTAAAGAGGTAAGCATTGGTGCCAACAGGTCCACAGCAGAAAGTTTTTAGAAACATCTGTTTTTCACAAGTGTAAAATGCGCACCGGAGAGGATTCGAACCTCCGACCACCCGGTTCGTAGCCGGGTACTCTATCCAGCTGAGCTACCAGTGCAAGAAGGCGCTAATCATTAAGAAATCTTTCTTTTTTGCCAAGGGTTTTTTCCTCTTTTGAGATCTTTGCGCTCAGCTGTGCAGAGCCAGGCTCTTCGATTATAGCTTAACAAAAATTTATTTTTATCTGGCTATTATATTTGCGATTATTAATTAATATATAAACTTAAAATGATTTGATTTTTATGCGTTAATTAGATAATATAGCCTAAATTAAACTAATGGGTATTAGTTCTCTATGACCGCATTGTCGATTCAAAATACTCGTATAACTGTTCTTGAAGAGCAGATGAAGCCGCAAAATTGGCAGGAATTTCTTGTCTCCCCCATAGTAAACCCTAAATTGTCAGGTTGTACACGTCTCGTGTATAAGGTGGCTTTGACCATTTTTACAGGAACCCTAACAATCGCCACTTTGGGATTGGGCTATTTCCTTATGCGCTCCCTCTATACTTCCTACTGCAGTTATCAAGAGAGGGTCGATTATCTCATAGCAGATATAGCGCAAGAGAAGCTGTATCCGGGATATTCCTATTCGGAAAATAAAGTCAAAAAACGCCAGTTTGATCCAGCCGGTTTCCAGCGGGGTGCGGCCTGCGAGGATGTGCAAAGAAGAATAGAAAATGGCTTAGAAGACATAAATGTCCCAGATGAAGTTATTGCCGGTTGGAGAGCAAAGCTTCAACATGTAGATGAGAAGAGCCAACGCGACACATATCAAGACCTTGTAGACGATTTGATAAAAAGCATAAAACCTTTACAAATGCAGCGTGAAAACAATCGCTTTGTAGACGTCTTAGACGTGTTTTGGGATTGTAAGATTGATGACTACAGAATGGATAATAGAATCCGTAATAAGAGAGCGGGTGCAGATACTTTAGAAAAATATCTTAGCGATTTAAAACTGCTCTACCGCCTGCGATCTTTGGCTAGAGAGGCTTATGGTGCTCTGCCGGAATGTATAGATTTGTCCGAGGTCTATACGTATTTTAATATCAACGACGATATTGTCTGTCCTACTATTTATGGGATGGCGCTTCTTGCGGCTTACTACCAAATGAAATATGGAATAACAATACATGTAGGAAGAAGAGAGGATCTGAAAGATTTACTCCAAGATCCCGCAACTCCCTCTCGTTTTGGATTTATCCTCTTCAAAGACAATCTTGTTATAAAAGGAGCTCACGTTACACCGATTGTTGTCTTGAAGGACCAGCATACAATTTTACAGTTAGACTCTGTTGGAGACAATTTTGCAAATGGTCTTAGTCGCAAGGACGCTCCGCAGTTTCATCTAGCAAATCTTAATGTCAGCCGACAAGCAGATCACAAAAGTTGTAGAAATGATGCTATGAATATCCTTTGCAATGCTCTGTTAGATATTAAAGAGCATGGTGTAAAGGTGCCTAAAAAAAGCTTGCCTCCTGCTTGGGCTAAAACAGTGCAAAAATCTGCAGCTTTAATGGGGGTAAATACTCAAGATCCGGTGCGCTCAAAACGGCATAAAAGCTTAGAAGACTTCATTAAAGCACATACCGATGAAACAGAGAAAAGAAGATATCTTCTGCGAAAAGGGCATAAGTACGGAGCCAAGCTTATCGAGTTGGTTGAGAACCAAGAAAAATATCCTCAAATTTGGGATTGCTTTAGAAAAAAACTTCCAAAGCTCGAATCAATGGGCTTTTCAGTGAAAAAACCTCTCTTTAGTTCATAATCAGTACCTCTTTATTTACATTCTCATTGACCGGATTTCTCTTTAGCTGCTAAAGCTAAAAAAAGGGGGATAGACTAGTCGTTACCTATCTATATAAACGCCATGGACAAAGATCATCCAAAAAACAGAGCAGGGGAAAATGGGAGTTTCTTCACAGCAAACTACCTGTATTTTGCTACGTTCTTCGTGCTTATCGCTTTTTTACATGGCTATCACATGTTTATTATTGAAAGTATCAATCCTTTTGCTAAGTGGTTCTATTTTGTAACCTCTTTAGGTCAGTGTTTTTTAGAGATGGCTGTACTCTTGCTTATGAGTTGGTGGCTGCAATACTATGGCATGAGGGCGATAAAGCTCCTTTTTATCATAGCTACCTTTCTGCTATTTCTGAGTCAGGGAATTGATTTCCTCTTAGTCCGTTTGATGGATATGACGGTTTGGTATGCTTTGGAATTTGTCTCGCAGGAAAGTTTCCAAAATTTTATGGAGCTGCTTGCCGCCAGTAATATTTCTTTAATGACCTGGATAGGAGGAGCACTGATAGCTTCTGTTCTCGTCGCAATAGGGGTAGTTTTTTATCGTATTACAGAGAAGCTCTCAGAGGGCAGGAGATTGATCTTCTACCCGAAGTTAGCAGTGAGTATATGTTGTAGCCTAGCCTTTCTTTTATTCCTATGGGAAAGTGTTTTGTCCCCCTTTGCAAAGAGCAGTGCTACAGATCTATATGTCAAAGCCCTTCCTTGGAAGATCACCTTTTCCCCGGAGCAAGAAGAAGTTCTTGTAGTGAACGGGTTCATTAAAGATCCTTGGAAGGATAAGGACTGTTTTGCCGAGCTCGACTCCTCCCCATTTTCTTTGCAGAGAAAGCCTGATATTTATTTATTTGTGGCTGAAAGTCTGCGCGATGATTACATCACAGAGAGCATAGCCCCCCATCTTGCTAGATTTAAGGCAGATAATATCCACTGTCAGCAGAGCCACTCTAATGCGAATGCAACACAGATTTCTTGGTTTTCCCTATTTTATTCTCTCTATCCCTTTTACTGGACGAATTATCACTGCCAGCAATGGAAAAGTGGAAGCACAGCTCTTCAACTACTTAAAAAAATGGGGTACGAAATTCGCCTCTATGCATCTAGCAAATTAAATTACTACCATATGGACCAGATGATCTTCGGGGAAAATCACTACCTAGCAGATCAATTCCACAATTATGGAGATACGAGCCAGATGCAGGTGCATCAATCTGATGCAAAAGCTGTAGATACGCTCTGTCATGATATGCAAACAGAGGAAAAGTCGGGAGGAAGAGTCTTCATAGTTTTTCTAGACTCCACCCACTTTGATTATAGCTTTCCCACTGAGGAAGCTCCCCCATTTGCTCCTATTGATGATAAGATCAACTTCCTTCATACGGCTTTTTCTACCGAAAGTCTGGATAAAATCATCAACCGATATAAAAACTCTGTTCACTATGTAGATAGTCTTTTTGGCCGATTCTTACATACCTTGGACGCATCTCCCGCGGGAAAGGAGTCTATTGTTGTCTTTACTGCAGATCATGGCGAGGAGTTTTTTGAACATGGCCACATTTTTCATTCTTCAGAGCTAACACTACCTCAACTCCATATTGCCCTTTACTACAAGTTAGGTACTAGCACCCTTGAGGCAAAAAAAGAGCAGATCACTACGCAAATGGATATCTTTCCTACGATCTTTCACTACTTAATAGGAGAGCAATGTTTTGAAGGCACATTCCAAGGTGAGAGTATTTTCCAGGAAAAAAGCAGGCCTTTTGCAGTGGGTGTTAGGAATAATTTCGGCAGGGCCCCCTATGAGTTTTATATTCACAATGGGACACATAAACTCGTAGCTCAGTTTTGTAATAAAGCGGATGTTTTTCATTGCAAATCTCTTCGTATCGTTGCAACGAAAAATTCGCGAGAGGAGAATGTCCAATATAGTTTGTCCTCTATTAGAAACCATTTTGGTCAGGCATTAGACCAAATTTTTGTACCATAAGAAAAATGAAAAAAATGATCCTTTTCCCCTTGCTGTGCCTACTGAGCACAGGTTCTTTTTGTGGAGATCCTCTGCCTGAAGACCCTGCCTGTGAAAATAAGTGGCTGCAGGAGCAGGAGACTCGCTGGAATACGCAGCTAAGAAGTCGTACGCTAAGCAAGCTCGATAAAATGCTGTCTTGGACATTTCCATGGAAGTACCGCTCCTATTGCGACACCGTATGCAAGGGGGGAATAACATTCGAAAACGATGTTCCCGCTTTGGTGGCATTCTCTCGGTACTACGGCTATTTTTCTCCGGTGCATCCTATCATTGCAACCGTCACTGAGGACAAAGCAGATGTCCTTGTAGCTTCAGATCTTTTTCGTGTGATCTACGAGTATTGTTGCGAAAAAGAGTTTTTGCAGCTCGCTACAGCAGAGACTCTTACGAAGATTTTAGCCTATAGGGAGTTGGAAAAGGGGGATGTGGTGTCTCTTCCCTATTGTTCAGATGAGGGGAGTATCTCCTTAGAAGAGTATACGGTAGATAGGGTCTTTGATTTAGGAAAGGGGATGCCTGCTTTCGGTTTTGTGCCAAAAAATAGGGGCAAGGTTCACCCCCTTTTACTGTATAGAGGGACAGACCTGTCTTTGCAAACAAAGCAAGGGTGGGCTTCTGTCCTGAGTGACTTAGACGTTTCAGGTCCGGGCCTGAGTGCCTTTCAATCCGCTCGGCAGCGTATCCATCTATGGCTTGATCAAGTCCATAGTTTTGGGAAAAAAACGGCTGTTATGGGATTTAGCTTAGGAGGCGTTTTAAGTATGTATACGATGATCTATGAATTCGAAAGGATATGTGCAGAAAGATCCTACGTATTTAATCCTCCCGGGGTGTCGAATGCTGTATGGGAAGATTGGGAATTGATTCCGGAAGGGCAAAGACCAAAGTTCCATCTTTTTTTAACTCAGGGAGATATAATCCCAAAAATGGGGAATTTACTCCCGAACATCTATCTGATTTCTCTTGATAGACAGCTAAAGCCTCTTGCGGCACATACTCTTTTTATTGCGGGGCAGCCGCTTATCTACCAAGCAGAAATTGAAGTGAAACGGTAGGCTTTTGCCGTGTTGTCTTAGGAAATATATTTAGCCTTAGCTCCGAGTTCATCTTCAATTTCTAGTAACCTATTGTATTTAGCTATTCGATCAGAGCGGGATAGAGACCCTGTTTTAATCTGTCCGCAGGAGGTGGCTACAGCGATGTCTGCAATTGTGGAGTCTTCCGTCTCTCCGGACCGGTGAGAAATGATGGCTTTGTATCCTGCTTTCTTTGCTAGAGCCATGGCAGCAAGGGTTTCTGTAAGGGTGCCAATCTGGTTAACTTTGATTAATATGGCGTTGGCTACGTGCTTTTCAATTCCTTTTTGTAAGAATTTTGTGTTTGTCACAAAGATATCATCGCCTACAAGCTGTATGTCTTTTCCTAGCTTTTTTGTTAGCAGCTGCCATCCGTCCCAGTCGTTTTGATCCATGCCATCTTCAATAGAATCTATTGGATAATGCTCACAAAGAGCACATAGATAGTCTACTTGCTGCTGAGCTGTTTTAGACGTGCCGGATCTTTTCTTCTCTACATAGGATTTCGTTTTACTCTCATAGAATTCGGAAGCTGCACAGTCGAGCGCTAGAGAGATTTCTTTCCCTGGTGTAAAGCCGGCCTTCTCTATTGCGCATACAAGAAAATCGAGTGCCTCTTCATGGGATGATAGTTGCGGGGCAAACCCCCCCTCATCGCCAACAGATGTTGTATATCCTTTTTCTTTAAGCAGCCTTTTTAGCGTGTGAAAGACTTCACATCCATAGCGCAGGGCTTCACCAAAGGACGGAGCTCC
>JAHFTP010000008.1 GCA_023265495.1 Chlamydiota bacterium | reverse complement strand
AAATGTCGATCAAGAATTCCTTGTTTCCGACCTCTAAACGGTATTGAGACCCCATGAACGCATAAACCCCGCCAGCTTCTCTCAAAAACCCTTCAATATTGCCAATGAGAGCTTTCTCTAGCTCGCGTTCATCATACTCGTCCCCCAAGTCTACGAATCCAAAAATATATTCGTCTTTTACGGCAAGTTTTGCTTCCGATCGCATCGTCTCTGGTAGATTTTTGTCAAAATTGGTTTGGTTGGCCAATGTCCGTTCATATAGACGATTGCTAATCTGATTCATCAGTACCCGATACGTCCACCCATTCCTTTTGGACATCCTGATGTAAAATTCTCTCTGCAAAGGGTCCTTACACTTCTCGAATACGACCACATTGTGGGTCCAGCTAATTTCTGCAGTCATTGCCTGCAGTTTTTGGTTATCAGCATAGGAAAGATAGAAGTCTCTCATATTCCAGAGGTTACGAGAAGAAAAGCCTCTCATTCCTGCAAAAGATTTTTTTAAATCCTTTGCTAACTGCTCAACCACTGACGATCCCCATTCAGCCGTTTGCTGTTGTTCATGAATCGTTTTGCCAATATCTCTATAGACGTCAATCAGCTCACGATTGACTGCCACCATGGCCCTGGTTTGTGCAGCGCGTATCTTACTGGTAATAGTCTCTAGAATAGAAGCATATCCCTCTGGCAGAGAAACAGGCAGTCTCTCTTCGGCTGGCTGCTTGGCAACAACCTCATTTAAGACATTTGTCTTTTTAGCCATTTATCTTACTCCCGATTTCTTTCTCGAATAGCAGGCGAATACCCTCGCAAAGAAGGGCAGATTTATCGGTTTTTCGGCGCTCTCTGAGTCGTTTAATGAACAGCTCATTCAAAAGAATTTCCTCTTCCTCAGTCATATAGACAGTAGTTTTGGCTTTTTTTGACGCTATGACTTGATCTGACATGAGTCTCCTCAAAATTGAATGGATGATTGATGAGAATACCATGGGTCTTTAGAAAAATCAAGACATCTTGAAGTTTTAATGGCTGATCATTTTAATGATCGCGAGCGAGAAAGCAGATTATCGAGTAAGGCCCAAGCATCAGACCCCTCTATTTATCTCTCTACTCTCTCGTATGAGATCGCGGGCATGGCGTCTAGCTTGAATCATCTCTGCCGAATAAAGCCCATGCTTTGTATTGGCTTCTTTCATCCGCTTACGTCCTTCCTTCGTTCGAGGACCGGTACTCTTACCTCCATGTAAGCGGCATCGTCCATTGGCCATTGCAGGTTGGCGACGGGGTTTATTTAAATTCGTCCTTGCTTTTGCTCCACACTCTATGGACATGGGCTAGCTCCTCTATTTTCTTGCGACCCCCCTCCCCCCGTATCACCAAAGTTATTTATTAGCTCTGACATCTTTGATACTGCATCGATGGAACGTGATTCAACCAGATGTGCGTAGCGACGGGTCATAGAAACACTTCGGTGCCCGAGCAAAATTCCGATCTCTCCTAGAGAAAGACCTTGGGCTAACATTTCGGTTGCGTAAGAATGGCGGCAGTCATGCCCGCGGAAGTTTTTCAATCCAGCTCGTTTTATAGCGGTTCTAAAGGCCCTCCGTAGCTCGATAGGACGAGATTTCGTGTTAGGACTGGGAAAAACATAACCGATCGATTGGTTTTGAGCTGCTAAATTACGCAGCAATTCAAGAGCAGGCCCTCTGACGGGAAGCGAACGCATGTCTGAGTTTTTGGATTTTGTGATCGTGATTCTTCCTTGGAACAGGTCAACATCCGTCCATTTCAAACATCGGATTTCGTTATACCGGCACCCCGTACTTAAAAGCAGCACGACAAAGGAATAGAGATAGGGATTATCACTGTCTGAACATGTCTTGAGGAGATTTTGACGTTCCTCTGGGGTTAGAAAACGAGTTCGCTCACGAGGCTCTTTCTCTCAAGAAATCTTCCCCGCAGGGTTCTCTGAAAGCCATTCCCACTGCTTCATGCAAATGCTGAGAAGATGGCTCAGGGTCGCAAGATATCGATTGCAGGTGCTCTTACCCCGGATAACCCCTGTAGCAGTTGGTGTTGATAGAAGTTTTTGCTTTTTTTCCGAAATAACAGCAGGGCGGACATCTTGTAGATAGAGCGATCCCAGTTCCTTCTGCCACCAATCAAGATGCCCCTTCTTGACAACAGAGACTGTCTGTTCCTTGCGATATCGTTCTACAGCTTCAGCAAAGGTATGCCGCCTTCCTTCCGAATAAAGCTGCTGTCTCCCACAACGAATGTCAGCTTCAACTTTTTGAATCCAGGCTTTTGCGTCTGTTTTTCTATCGAATACGGCGGTGACAGCCTTTGATATTCCCTTCAGCCTAATTTCGGCTTGAAATCTTGTACTACCATTTTTGAGTTTCCTTTCTCTGATGAATCCCATTTTCAGCTCCTAACAAGCGACACAAAGACCAACAATCCTTTGAACGGATCGTCTTAGCGCTTGATTTATAGTTACTTAAAAGGAGAGGATTCGTTTTTGCCGTAAATCCAACGGAATCGACACTCCAAAGTGATTGCTCAAAACTATTTTTGGCAACCCAGTTTGGGTGATTTAAGGAAACTTAGCCAATTACGGCTATGTTACGGCTTTCTCCGGCAAGAGAAATGTGGCCAGAACTGGAATCGAACCAGCGACACAAGGATTTTCAGTCCTCTGCTCTACCGACTGAGCTATCTGGCCATATAAGATAAGCTACTTGCCTAGTCTACAGGAGCTCACTGCAAGTAAAGTATAATAAGATAAGAAAGGAAGTGGTTTTTTAGCAATTCATTTTTGCTTAGACTGCAAAAGACCCTTTGTTTCCCTCATAGAAATCATATCTTGTATGATCTGCACAGCCTCGGCCATTTGGATATCTTCCACACCCATTTTATCTGCCGTAAGAAGGGAGGAATTACCCAGATCCCCTTCTGTAGATGGAGATTGTTTTTTCAAAAAAACAGAGAAATTTTTATTATGAGAAATCCGGTAATCGCTATTGGATTTCAAGACGGGCAGCATCTGCGTCCATATAGAGAGTTTCTTTTGTATGTTGGGCAAGTAATTCGTCTGAAACCAGGGTTTATGTCGCTGATCTATGTCCACGAGAGGATCTACATAAGCCGGAGCCACCTGATCATTTTTCAGCGGGTAGGCTAGATATCTCTCCCCAATGTTATATGGGTAGTAGTCTGTAGGCACAAGGATGTTTGCCTTCACACCTTCAATCTGCGTAGATCGGCCTGACACGGTATAGTACCTGCCCACGGTCACTTTAAAAAAGTTCTTTGCATCATCATCTGTAACTGTTTGGTATTGGATCGACCCCTTGCCATATGTTCTCTCATCTCCTACCACAAGAGCTGTTCCGTAGTCTTGCAAAGATTGCGCCACAATCTCTGCTGCGGAAGCAGAAGCCTTTGAGGTGAGCAGAACTAGCGGCCCTTCATAATAGATACGACCATCCACATCCCTGAGATACTGCATCTCCCCATCGGCGTATTTCGAAATGACTACGACCCCACTTGTAATAAAAAGACCTGCCACCTTGACGGCCTGATTCAAAAACCCGCCGGAATTGTCTCTCATATCGATCACCATGCCGAGGATCTTTCCTTGCTTTTTTAGCTCTAAAATGGCCTCTCTGATATCGAGCTCACAGCTGGAAGCATTATTCGACTCATAGAAAGAGGGTAAATTGAGCTTCGCGATAATGCCATCCCCATAAGATTGGTAGGAGTACTGCAAACGATCATCTTGCATCACAATCTTTTCTCTGGAGAGCTCTACTTTTTGCACCTGACTCTCTCCCGGTTTTTTTATGCCAAGGACAATTTTACGCCCGCCATCTCCCTTTAAACTATCCAGCACCTGTTCGTAGGTCATCCCTTCCGTTTTTTTTCTATTAATTTCTACGAGTAAATCCCCTTCTGCAATTTTCCCAGATTTTTCTGCAGGCCCTCCTCTGATCAAGTTGATTATGACTATGCCTTCGATCCCCTCGCGAAGAACAACCCCTATTCCTTCAAATTGTTTTTCTAGACTAGCCCGCATTTCATAGGCTTCTTCGGGACTAAAAAAGGAGGTGTGTGCATCTAAACTTTTTGCCAGAGCTTTAAGCACATGCATAACCAGATAGTGTTCTTCTAGCTGCGGCTGCTGTTTAAGCAAATAGGTATTTTCAATTCTTGCAAAGCGCCTCTCCCATAAAGCAAATACTTTCCTTTTCTTATCTGTTGTCCACTCCGTAATATTTTCCGCTTTTCCTTCAGCATTCAATAAAGACATCAACTGAAGTTTGATTCTATTTTTTAGTTCAGACTGACTTCCGGCGTATCGATTATAACTGTCTGCAGAAACCGGGCCCACTTCTTCTTTGCCGTCAATAATGGCATTTTCCAGCTCTGAACGCATCTTTTGCGCTCTGACAATACTTGTTTGTATGGTCTGATTCATTTGCTGAAAAAGGGAAAGATCATCGGCATAATATCTGGTAATCGCCTGCTCCACTTCTCCCTCTTTCCTATCGACAAAAGCTTCTACCTCATCCTGCATGAGATACATTTTATAAGGATCAAACTGTTCAATAAATAATTTCGTTGAACGCTTAACTAAAGTGGAAGAGAGCTGTTTGTACTCCACGTGATAATTGAGCATCTCCTCAAAGCTAGATCTCACATCAGCTTTTGTAAGGACCTTAGGCGCAGCATCAAGACAAGAGCAGACGACTACACAGGCGACAAATATTTTTTTAAAGTTCCTAGATATCATGGCTTGCCACACTTCCTCTTTTAAACTTTTTATTCCTTTATTAGAGAATAAAATTCCATAGGAATTTACATCTTTTGGCGAATATTTGAATTGAGAGTCTCGATCAAGGATAAATACTTTTGCAAATAATCCCCCTCCCCCTATATAGTTTTTCCTATCTCGAAATCTAACTGAACCTGTAAGGAGATGGGCTACATGCCGACCATAAATCAACTCGTACACAAGGGCCGTACCAATAAAGTTCGCAGAAGAAAATCGCCCGCTCTTCAGCAATGTCCTCAAAAGAGGGGAGTATGTTTACAAGTAAAGACAAAAACTCCAAAAAAACCAAACTCTGCTCTACGGAAAGTAGCGTGGGTGCGGCTCTCTAATGGACAAGAAGTAATTGCCTACATCGGCGGAGAAGGACACAACTTACAAGAGCATAGTATCGTGCTTGTAAGAGGAGGCCGTGTAAAGGACTTGCCCGGCGTTCGCTACCACATCGTACGCGGCTCTTTAGACTGCGCAGCGGTAAAAGACAGAAAAAAATCCAGATCCAAGTATGGGGCAAAGCGTCCTAAGTAATCTTAGGATATCTTTTGTATGTAGATATCCTGACTCGCGATTTTTCCTGTAAAATACAGAAAAAATCTCGGGTCGGAGTTTCATTCCTAATGAGGCTACAAGTGAAAAAAAACGTTTGGATCATTAAGTAAAGAATGTAAAAAAGGACCAACACAATGTCAAGAAGAAGACGGGCCACTAAAAGAGTGATCGACCCAGATCCAGTATATAACAGCTATGTTCTTGCCAAGTTCATTAACAAAATCATGTATAGCGGCAAGAAATCCACGGCTAGAACAATCGTTTACAATGCCATTGAAACTTTTGCTAAAAAAGTAAAGGCGGAAGATCCTTTAGCAGCCTTTGAGCAAGCCATCGAAAATGCAAAGCCTGCTTTAGAGGTAAAGTCAAGAAGGATTGGTGGAGCCACGTATCAAGTGCCAGTAGAGATCGCCCCAGAGCGTCGTACATCCATGGCTATGCAATGGATTATCACCTACTCCAGGGAAAAAGCAGGCAGATCCATGCAAGATGGACTTGCTTCAGAGCTTGTTGATTGCTACCAAAACCAAGGTGCAAGCATCAAAAAGAAAGACGACACGCACAGAATGGCTGAAGCGAACCGAGCTTTTGCCCATTACAAATGGTAACGACACAAGCTAGATCAAGGAAGAGATAATATGGCAAAAAGACCAGAAACTGATGAACTAAAAAATGTGCGTAACATTGGGATTATGGCGCACATCGATGCAGGGAAGACCACCTGCACCGAAAGGATCCTTTTCTATTCGGGAAAACTACACCGCCTGGGAGAAGTGCACGAGGGTGCTGCTACCATGGACTTCATGGAGCAAGAAAGAGAAAGAGGGATCACTATCACCTCCGCATCTACCACTGTGTACTGGAAAAACAGCAAAATTAACATCATTGACACTCCAGGCCACGTAGACTTTACCATCGAAGTGGAGCGTTCTCTTCGTGTGCTTGACGGTGCTGTAGCGGTCTTTGACGCCGTAGCAGGCGTGCAGCCACAATCTGAAACGGTATGGAGACAAGCGACTCGTTATGGCGTGCCAAGGATTGCTTTTGTCAACAAAATGGACAGAGTAGGCGCAGACTATTTTAACGCCGTTCACACTATGCGAGACAAGTTAGGAGCAAATGCAGTTCCTGTACAATGTCCTATTGGAAGTGAGTCTGAGTTCAAAGGGATGGTAGACCTGGTCACTATGAAAGCCTACCTCTTCTTAGATGAAACCTTAGGCGCTAAGTACGAAACAGCAGAGATCCCCGGCGACCTCTTAAGCAAATGCAAAGAAATGCGTGCTCATCTATTAGAGGAGCTTGCGACCATCGATGAAACTAATGAATCTTTCATGATGAAAGTACTCGAAAATCCAGAATCTTTAACAGAAGAAGAAATCCATGCAGCTATAAGAAAAGGGGTGATTACCAATAAAATCAACCCAGTTCTTTGCGGCACGGCCTTCAAAAATAAAGGGATTCAACCTTTACTTGACGCTGTAGTGCACTGGATGCCTTCCCCTCTAGATAGGGGCATGATTAAAGGGATTAATATTTCCAGTGGCGACCCTATGGAGATTAAGCCTGACGATAGCAGCCCTCTTGCTGCTTTGGCATTTAAGATCATGTCAGACCCTTATGTGGGAAGATTGACATTCGTCCGTGTTTATGCTGGAACACTATCTAAAGGAACAGCTCTGACCAACACGACAAAAGATAAAAGAGAAAGAGTCTCCAGACTTCTTGAGATGCACGCAAATCAACGAAAAGACCGAGATGACTTTTTTACGGGAGATATCGCAGCCTGTATCGGCCTGAAGTACACCAGCACAGGAGATACCCTCTGCACGGAAGATTATCCTCTACTCCTAGAGAAGATGGAGTTCCCGGAGCCTGTGATTTCTATGGCTATTGAGCCTAAATCTAAAGCAGATAGAGAAAAACTATCTATCGCTTTAGGTTCGCTCTCAGAGGAAGACCCCACTTTCCGCGTACAGACGAATGAAGAAACTGGGCAGACAATCATTTCTGGAATGGGTGAGCTTCACTTGGAAATATTACGAGATCGTATGTTCCGTGAATTCGCTGTGGAAGCCAATGTTGGCAAGCCTGAGGTAGCCTATAAAGAGACGATCACCATCTCCAGCAGTACAGAAACTAAGTATGTCAAACAATCTGGTGGACGCGGACAATATGCTCACGTATGTTTGGAGATTGAATCCAACGAAGTGGGTAAAGGCAATGAAGTTGTCAGCAAGATTGTTGGCGGATCTATTCCTAAGGAATACATTAACCCCGTTATTAAAGGGGTTGAAGAAGGTCTTACTACAGGTGTTCTCGCCGGATATCCTCTTGTGGATATCAAGGTAGCTATCACATATGGATCTTACCACGAGGTAGACTCCAGTGAGATGGCCTTTAAGATTTGCGGATCCATGGCTATTAAAGATGCATGTAGAAAAGCTAAGCCTACACTCTTAGAGCCTATCATGAAAGTGGTCGTTACGACTCCTGACCAATTCATGGGCGATGTCATCGGAGATATTAACAGACGCCGTGGGAAAATCTTAAATCAGACCACAGAAAAGGGAGCAGTCATGGTAGAATCTGAGGTTCCTTTAAGTGAAATGTTTGGGTACTCTACACAGCTGAGGTCTCTCAGCTCCGGTAGAGCAAACTATACGATGGAGCCAAGTCACTTCGAAAAAGTGCCTACCAAGATTCAAGACGAAATTTTGAAAAAATAATTAGGTTAGACAGGAAATTATGGCAAAACAAAGCAGAAAAAAGATTCGTATCCGCCTTAAGGGATATGATCAAAGAGTTCTAGACCGCTCTACAGCAGATATTGTAGAGACTGCAAAGAGAACAGGAGCTCGTATTGTAGGTCCTATTCCTCTTCCTACAAGACGTGAAATCTATACAGTACTTAGGTCCCCGCACGTGGACAGAAAGTCTAGAGAACAGTTTGAGATACGCACACATATCCGCGTTCTCGATATCCTAGACCCAACACCAGACACTATCGACAAGCTGAAAGTGCTTCCAGTGGCTGCTGGCGTGGATATCAAAATCCGTGCGTAAAAGTGCATGAATCTAGGTTTGCAGGAATCCAAAAAGGTAGGTTAGAAATAACCTGCCTTTTTTTTACACAAAGAGAGATCCCATGAAAATCGTATTTTTGTTTTATGATGGAATGACAGCTCTTGATGCGGTTGGGCCACATGAAATTCTCTGTCGCCTGCCGGGAGCTGTGGTGCAAAGAGCCGCCATTCGGCCAGGACCCATCCATTCGGAATCTGCAGGCCTTGTATTGACAGCTGAGTATGCCCTATCCGATGTTTCTCATGCTGATGTATTGGTTGTACCTGGGGCAGGGAGCGCAACCACCTTGCGCAATCACCCTGAAATACTCGCTTGGACACGCTTGATTCATGAAACAACCACATGGACCACCTCTGTGTGCACAGGAAGTCTTATCTTGGGAGCTGCTGGTATTCTCAAAGGACTGCGAGCTACCACACATTGGGCTGTGCATGATCGTTTATCCGTCTGGGATGCTAAACCTGTGCAAGAGCGCATTGTCGAAGATGGCAAAGTAATCACTGCGGCCGGGGTATCTGCAGGAATCGACATGGCACTTATGCTTGCAGCAAAAATTGCAGGGCCACTTGTAGCCCAGTCGCTGCAGCTCGGCATAGAATACGACCCGCAGCCGCCATTTGATGTCGGCTCCAGAGCAAAAGCGCCTCTAAAGATGGTAGAAGCAGTGCAAGCGCGAATGGCAGCTTTCTTTGAAAGCAGATGATAAGCTGAAAGTCTTCCGGTAGCTGCTGGCGTGGATAGTAAAATCCGTGCGTAGTTAAGGATTCAGGTTCGAAGGATCCAGAAAGGCAGGTTAGAAATAGCCTGCCTTTTTCTTTTTGCCCCATGCAGAAAATATCTCAAGTCATTCATTACTAGTTAATTAAAATCAATACAGACCAAGTCCCTTTTTACATGCGGAGAATAATCCACCCATTCTCCGCATGTAATGCGGAGAATGTTATTGCTCCTTCGGAGATTATGTGCTATACTTAAGAATGAAGCACTCATAGTAAGGCCACTTATATGTATATCCACGAACTTAAAAAATGGCCTCATTTTTTTTGGGACCAAGAGAAACTTTCAGATTTACTCATCGAGCTTCGCCATCAGCAAGGACGCTTAATTGGCGGAATGGAGTCCATTGGTTTTCATGCGCAAGAGGAAACTGTTCTACAGGTCCTGACACAAGATGTCGTTAAATCCAGTGAAATTGAAGGGGAAATTTTGGATCAATCATTGGTGCGCTCATCTGTTGCACGCCATCTGGGAATGGATTTTGCAGCTCTCGATATTGCAGATAAAAATATAGACGGCGTAGTGGAAATGATGCTAGATGCTACACAGAAATATGAACAACCACTTACCAAAGAAAGACTATTTAAATGGCATGTATCTCTATTTCCTACTGGGCGCAGCTCTTTCACAAAAATTAGAGTGGGAGCGTGGCGCACAGGTCCCGTTGAGGTGGTCTCCGGCCAAATGGGCAAAGAAACTATTCTCTTCGAAGCCCCTCCAGCTGCGCAGGTAGATCGCGAAATGGAACTTTTTTTGGATTGGTTCAACAATAAGACAGCTATTGATCCGGTATTAAAATCAGCTATAGCCCATCTATGGTTCGTCACTATTCACCCCTTTGACGACGGAAATGGCCGTATTGGGCGCGCTATTGCGGATCTGATGCTAGCTCGCTCTGAAAATAGTTCTCGTCGCTTCTACAGCCTATCTGCGCAAATTCAGATAGAGAGAAAATACTACTATGCCATTTTAGAACAAACCCAAAAAGGGGACTTAGACATCACTCCTTGGATAGAGTGGTTTTTCAGTTGTCTAGGAAGAGCGATGGCAAAGGCATTATCTACTCTTGGCACTATTTTATATAAAACCCAGTTTTGGGAAGCTCTTGCAGAGGTCTCCTTGAATGAAAGGCAGAGGAAGATCATTAATCGTATACTAGATGGCTTCGAAGGGAAATTAACCTCATCAAAATGGGCTAAGATGACAAAGTGTTCTCAAGATACTGCCTATCGAGATATCCTCGATCTCATTAATCGAGGGATCCTCGCGAAAAATGCAGAAGGCGGACGCAACACGAGTTATTCATTAATAAGAGCACAATTGAAGTGAGTTGTAGTTCACATAGCATTGCCTTAAACCGCTGTCTGGAGAGGATCTGATAATTTTCCTTGTTTCCAAGGATCATATAATTTATAACATATGATATATTAAAAATCCTAGTGAAAGGCAGGCTGATGTTCCAATTTACGGACATGTTTAATTCTGAGGAGCAAATAGCTCAACATGTACTCAAAATTCGGCTTGAGATTGGCTTGACACAAGAACAGTTCGCAGCAAAACTCGGTGTATCTTTTCCTACGGTCAACCGTTGGGAAAACAAAAAAACAAAACCCTCCCCCCTTGCTATTCAAAAACTACAAAAACTTTTATCCGCCCTGAAGAAAAAGAAGAGTCCCTCTCAGGAGAGTATGAAAGAAATTGAGGCGAATGATGCCCTGGAACATAAAAAAATTGCACATAAGGCTACAGTATGACAGCGCTTCCCATTAATGTTGACGAGTTACTAAGAGGACAGATTGTTGAATGGGAACGTCTTGAGTTCAAAAAAGGATGGAACCCTGAAGACATTATTCACACAATTTGCGCTCTTGCAAATGACATCAACAATTGGGGTGGGGGCTATCTAGTAGTAGGAATAGAGGAGGACAAAGGCCAACCGATTTTTCCTCCAGTCGGCCTATCAGCCAATAAGATTGACGAAATTCAAAAAGAACTGGTCAACTTAAATTACAGGCTACGTCCCAACTATCATCCAATAGTTGCACCTGTCGTTTTTCAAGAAAGAATGATTCTGTTAATTTGGTGTCCTGGTGGTCAAACGAGACCTTATCAGGCTCCGGACACTTTAGGTAAGAATGCACCTTATTCATATTTCATAAGGCGCAATTCTACAACAGTAAAGGCTCAGATAAAAGATATTCAACGACTGCATGAAATGGCAAATCAAGTACCCTATGACGATCGAATTTGTCATCAAGGGAGCCTGAAGGACCTTCAGGTAGGTCTCATTAAAGACTTTTTGAGAGACGTAAAGAGTGACCTCCTATCAGAAGTCGATAAAATTTCTTTGGAGCAGCTTTGTCATCAAATGCAAATTGTACAGGGGCCGGAGGAATATCTGAAACCTTTAAATATTGGCCTGATGATGTTCAATAATAATCCGGAGCAATTTTTCCCCTATGCTCGGATTGAAATTGTTGATTTCCATGATGAAGTAGGCGATAGCTTTTCTGAAAAGATCTTCAGAGGGCCCATCCATATTCAGCTTAAAGAAGCATTGCGATATCTTCAGTCGATGTTTATTAAAGAGGAGGTCCGCAAAAGGCCGGATCGTGCCGAAGCCGATCGTTTTTATAACTATCCCTATGTTGCTTTGGAAGAGGCTTTAGCAAATGCCGTTTACCATAAAGATTATGCCCAAAGAGAACCGATTGAAATCAGCATTAGACCTGATCGTATTGAAATTTTATCATTTCCCGGTCCATTACCTCCCCTAAAAATTGAGGATTTAAATAAAGGATCAGCTCACGTCCGAACTTATAGAAACCGTCGAATTGGAGACTTTCTTAAAGAGCTTCATCTGACGGAGGGGCGTTGTACCGGAGTACCCAAAATTCATAAAGCTATGGAGACAAATGGATCGCCACCGGCAATTTTTGAAACAGACGAAGAGTCTCACTACTTTCTTACGGTTTTGCCTATTCATCCCGAGGCGGGGAGAAGAGCAGCCGCGGCAAGTCAAAACATCCCAGTAGAAGAGCAAACACACCCGTATACGGGTGTGTTTGGGGCCGAAACACACCCGTATACGGGTGTGTTTCCAATAGAAACCCCGCCACAAGAGCTGCAAACGTTAATTAATAAATTCAATAAACGCTCTAATATAAAAGACTTACGCCTATTAATTCGCAAACTCTGCGCATGGCAACCGCTAACAGCTCAGCAATTAGTAGATCTTTTGAAAAGAAAGGACAAAAAACACTTCGTCAGAAGCCATCTTACGCCAATGATTAAAGAGGGAACTCTGAAATATGTATTTCCGGAGGATGAGGATTCTCCTAACCAAGCATATACTTGTGAAAAAGGAGAGAGCCTATAGAAAATTCCCTGAACAGCTAAAAAGCCCTCATGACAAAGATCGCTTCATGCAGCTTTTTAAAGAGCAGATGAACCGAGCTATCGTGTTTAAAAGAGCTGTATCAGCTGCTGCATCCATTACGACAGCCTGAGACTGCATACACAATCTTCAGAAATCTTCTTACGGATATTGATTATGGTTAGGATCGTCTTGGTAGATGAGATCAAAGGCTTTTACCTGCTCTTGAGAGACTGACTTTCCTGTGATCATCCCGTCTTTTACTGTAATAAAATAGTGATTTTCATAAATGAGCGTATTACCTGTGGTAATCCTCTCTACGTATTCATACTCTTTAGATCCTCCGGATCCGTTATGAATAGCATAGGGCTGACCGATCTTTTCTGTAACGGAAGAGACGTTTGTTCCTACTTGCACATCATCAAAGTCTGCTTTACTCATTAGCGCCGAATGTGACGCACAGCCTACTAAAAGGATAAGAGAGAGAAGAAAAATTCTGTTTTTCATTTTTTGCCTTTTGGTTCTGCTTTATTTTGCTTCCACACCTTCCCTTGGATGAGAGTACGGAACTGATCGTTGGTTGCATATTCCGCATGCATGGAGTAGGTATTGTCTTCTTGTTTCTCGTATATTTCTATCCCTTCAAAGCCGATGTCGCTCATCCGAAATTCCCAGGCTATCACCTTATCACTGATCACACCTTCCCCTTGCACTTTGCCCATAGCTTGATTTTCTAGCTCTATAACAAAAGACCCTGGGGAAACATGAGAAAAATAAATTGATTGAGCATCATGTCAGAGAGGCCTTTGATTTGGATCTCCTGCGTACATTCAATAATGCCATAGGGATCCTTATGACTCACATTCCACCTGGTAAAAAAGTTGAGTTCTTCTTCCACCATACTAAGAGTAATTTTGCCCTCCCCTAGCCATAAACTGGGAGTAAAAATAAAAGAATGTGTGGACATTAGAACATAAACCTTCTGCTATAAATACTTTGTAATATACCCAACGCTGTCATGGTAGACAGGATGGATGATCCCCCATAGGTAATAAGAACAAGGGGAACCCCAGTTATTGGTAAAAAGCCACACATCATCCCCATATTCACGATCATATGCATAGCTAGGTACACTGTTATGCCCGCCGATAGGAGACGTCCAAACCGGTCCTTTGCTACTGCTGTTACCTGAAAACTAAAATATATTAAACCGAAAAAAAAGAGGAGCATCAAAAAAATTCCTACTAGACCAAATTCTTCTCCATAGGCTGCAAAAACAGAATCAGTATGCGCAGCAGGAAGCCATTGCCTCCCCGTAAATTCACTCTGCCTCCAGCCACTGCCCGTCACAGAGCCTAAAGCTATAGCAGTTTGAGAGGCGGTTTGGTGATAGGTATTGGGATTGAGCCTTTCAAATTGATAGTCTTTAATAAATTGCGTTACTACCGGCCTCATCCCTTCATGAGAGAGAACGCCTAAAAATAGTAAACTGACAAAAATCAGTGCTGCTATGGCCATAACACTCATAATAGCGACAACTCTTTTTTTTATTCCTCCAAAGTAGAACATGACAAGAGCAATGGGATATAAAACAAGTGCTGTTCCTAGATCAGGCTGCTTTAGAATCAAAAAAAAGGGGACGAGTACAATAGCCATAGCCTTCCATGTGATCGAATTTCTCCGTATCTCATGAGATTTCCCCTCTAGAAACCAGCTAAGCATAATAACCACGATGAGCTTGGCATACTCAGATGGCTGAAAAGCCAAACCTAAAAGAGGCAGTCTGTACCATCTTTGGACATTTTGTATAGGCGCAGTAAAAAAGAGTCCTACAAGCAAAATGATCATGATCAGGTAGAGTCCCCAGGACCATTTCCTCAGCTTTTGGTAGTCAAACCCGGCAAAGAAAAGATACACTCCAATGCCAATGCCAAACCACTTTATCTGGCTTACGACATAGGGTGTGAAAAAGCTCTCCTCGATGAGATCTGCAGACTCTGCTGTAGTTGCAGAAATCACAAGCAGACTCATGAACATGAGTCCCAAAAGAATGGGAATGGTTCTAAAATCAATTCTGCTTAAATTTTGATGGTTCCACATAAGAAAAAAATTGAAATAATATCTTTATTTTTGCATACATTTGATAAACAATGAAATTACCTCACCAAGTAATGCCTAAATTTAAAAATATCAACTACATACATTTTAATACAGTAGATTCGACAAACACCTGGGCCAAGCAAAATGCCCAATGCTTGGACCCAAGTAAGATCACTTGCATTACTGCAGATGAACAAACAGCAGGACGGGGGAGATTCTTCCGAAAATGGATATCTCCTAAAGGGCAAAATATCTATGCCACTCTGTATTTCTGCAAGCCAACTCCCTGCATGTATGTAGCCAATTTAGCCCAAATCCTCTCTTTGTCTTGTTGCAGTGTTTTGCAGGAAAAGGGATTTTTCCCCGAGATCAAATGGCCAAATGATCTACTCTTACAAGAGAAAAAGGTGGCCGGCATTCTTTGCGAAACCATGCAGCTAGATGACCTCACAGCCATCATTTTAGGCTTTGGAATCAACGTCAACATGTCTGAAGAACTATTAAACAGTATAGATCAGCCGGCTACATCTCTTGCGCAAATCAGTGGACATAACTGGAATATTGAAGAAGTCTTAAAGCTCATCCTCACACAATTCACGATCGACTTAGAGCTCCTAGAGCTCAATGGCTTTTCCTTCTTTAAAGAGAGATATGAAGATCTCCTTGCCTTCCGAGGACAGGAGATATCTTGGAATGACGGCATCACCACCCGCAAAGGACTCTGCCACTCCATCACAAGCGATGGTAGGCTCAATCTCCTCCTTGCAAATGGAGAGATGCTGAGCTTAAGTTCCGGTGAGCTTAAGACCTAAAAATCACAGTTATACAAGCTGAGAAAGAAAAGTCTTGGCCGGGACAACAATAGGCTTTGAGGAGGAAAAACAGTTTACATCTACATAGTCCAAATCAAAAACTACTTGTAAAACATATTCAGCTTTTGTTAGTTCCTGATAATGATATAAAGATTTACTTATTCCTGTATCTGCTGTTTTAGCTTCTACAAGAATCCAAGGTTTTTTATTTTTAACAATAAGGAAATCCACCTCTCGCTGTTCTTTATCGCGTAAAAAATAGAGACCATATTCACCAAAACCTCGATCCGTCCAGAAGTGAACAGCTTTGAGAAGATGTGAAGCAATAAAATTTTCTACTCGAGCGCCTTTATTTTCTACTAATGACCAATCCCATAAATAGATTTTAGGTTCTTTAAGTAATGATCTAGAGATGTTTTTGCTCCATGGTTGCAAGCTAAAACAATAATAGAATGAACGAAGAACTTGCATCCATCTTTTAATAGTATTGACAGAGACATTGATTTTCCCAGCAAGATCAGAATAGTTCGTTGTTTGCGCAACCTGGGTAGAGAGTATCTCAGCTAAGAGTTGGATTTGTCCCAACTCTTGAATTTGTGTTAGATCTCGTAGGTCCTCTTTAAAGAGCTGCTGAGTTCGTAATCGTTTCCAACGAGTATAAAAAGAGAGCTTTTTCTTCAAAAAGGGTTCCGGAAAACCCCCGAATGTGATCAGAGCGTTCCACTTATCTTCCGCTATTTTTTTTGGTTTAGGGGCCAATTCTGTTTTTCTTAACGTAGGATGGACAAGCTCTGCTACACTAAGAGGATGGAGTCGATAAGGAAAGTAACGGCCCATAAGGCTATCTCCTCCGGCTTTATAGATATCTAACCGCGCGCTACCTGTAACTACAATTTTGACCTTCTTCTCGAAATGATCAAAAAATCCTTTAATAAACGTTTTCCAACGTCTGTATTTATGGATTTCATCAAAGACAACGATAGGAGTGGACCGTTTTAACTGATCGAGTCCCATAGCTTCTGCAACAGAAGTGGCTCCTTTGATGATAAGCTTTCGATGTTCTCCTATATCCCAGTTAAAATAGAAATGCTGTGCTCTTTCAGAAGACACTTCTAAACTGCTAGTTGTTTTCCCTACCTGTCTGGGACCCATAAGAAAAAGCATTTGACGATTTTCTTTTAAATGCTCTTCCATTACCAGCTCATAAGTTCTGCGAATTCTCGTCATAAAAGCTCGTTCCTTTTTTACGACTATTTTACCATGCATGGCAAAATAGTCAAGACCAATTTGCCATACATGGCAAATTGGTCTTATCTTATTAATTGATAATCAACACGTTGGAAATTTTTAGTTGCAATTCTTAGATCACGTCAAGCCTAATTTCAGCTAAACTCTTTAGTTTCTAAGAGATTTAACTCGTCAGGAACGCGAGCCTGGATCTTCAAATAGTTTTCTTGCGAGATAACAGGCCTTCCGCTTTCCTGCTCTAATTCTTGCATTGCTAGCAATCCTACCACCCATTTTAGGTGCATTTTTGTTCTCATTAAAACCTTGAGCATCTCGGTTCACTGCAATTTCTTTTGTAGCGGCCTCTCCGAGCATAGAAAAGATTAACTCCAGGTCGGTCATGTGATCTCGGAGATTCTCCTGCTGGAGTCCCTTATGCTGCTTATATTCACTAGGAGTCATTCCAAATGTTGCCTTAGAGATTTCTGCTGTTAATATAGCATATTCTCGCTGAAGCTTAATTCCTCTTTTGTCCCACTCATCCGTCAACTCCTCACGTATAGCGATACCTCGCATCCGCTTTTCAATCCAAGCATCGCTATATCCCTTAGCTTGATAAATGGCCCGTGTCCGCTTTGTTGCAAGCTCCGGGTCTTCAATTTCCTGGATGCGCTCATATCCCACCTTTGCTAACCACCTTTTAAAAGGTTCTGCCCTAGGTGAAGGGATGGATTGTATGATACGAAATACAGTTTCTGTATTCGCTGTGTCAGTCTCTCGCATTTTTCCATCTGGGGCCACTAACTTCAACTGTACGATTTTTTCGTACAGTTGAATAAATCCTTCATTTTCAGATATTTACCCTTTAAGATCAGACCAATAACGCCGAGGATTAGAACTTTCTGTTAATACATCAATGACATCAATAATGGAAAAATACCACTCCTCTTTGTGAAAGACTCGACGAATATGTTTATCTTCAAAAACGACTAACTTATCAGTGGATTTTTCTCGCATAGATTTTTCCTTGCATTTAGATGTTCTTATTTTGCTCTACAAACATCTTTTCTTCAAGAATTTGCTATCAAGAATTGTGGAATATCTATGAGGAGGAAAATATCGTGAGTGACTCACGGAGACTATGCGAACAGCAACATCTTTTTAGAGAAAAGAAAAAAATGTGTTCTCAGTGTCCAGAAAAAGGTTGCAATGCAGAAAACTTCAACTAGGTGCCGGATTATTTCCTGTCAAAAAGCTCAAATCAGGCGTGACAACAATCCCGGGATGTATCTTAGAGCGCAGTATCTGCTCGATGGCATGGAGTGTAGCTCCTGTAGCAGAATGACAGCTTGTGCAGGAGCCTCTATAGGCAATGATCAGCTCTCTTCCATCAATAAAGTTGAGGATTTCAATGCCGCCGGCATCTAGCTCTATGTAGGGACGGATGTCACTTGCAATCACCTCTTCAATGACTGTAATCTGCTGTTTGACGTTCAGCTTATCCCAGTCTGGATAAACCCTCGTCTCTCCGGGAGGCAAACCCTCTTGGCTCATGGGAGGGGCGACATAGTGGTCTGCAAGAGGTATATCCATACACTGATCGGCGACTTCATCGATGGCTGATAGGACAAGATTCAAATGAGAGGCTGTTTCTTCTGGAAAAGCATTTTGCTCTTTTTTATCTCTTAGCTGGCGATCAATGAGATCGGCGCTGATTCTTCTTGCCTGATCATAGTTTTTTCTGATGAGGATTTCACAGGCGGCCTCTGCTGCTCCTATGAGTGCAGATTGGCCAAATACTTGAAATTTGGCATCCACAATAACCCCATCTTGTTCATCCACAAGTAAAAATAGACAAACACAATTACCTTCTTTTGTCTCTCCGGCTTTGCCAATAGAGAGCCTCATGCCGCGCTCACTTGCCTCTCTTGCCGTATAAGAGCCGGCATGTAGAGGAAACAAAATCTTATTTGCTAGTTTTCTACTGTAGCGGTACCAAGGATAGGACAAGACTTTTTTTTCCATATTATTGCAAATGACTAGATAAAGTTTTTAAATCAGTAACACTGCGTATAATGGCATCCACAACATAATCTATTTCTGCTTCTGTTGTTTCATAGGAGAGAGAAAAACTCAGCGCGCTGTGGGCGAGTGATTCTTCAATTCCCGAAGACACCAGCAGGTGAGAGAGTTTTTGAAAATGTCCTCCTCCCATCGTTGCATAAATGCCCAGAGCATTGAGTCGATAGAGAAGAGATTCATTAGACACACCGGGAAAGGCTATGGCACTCGTGTTAGGCAGTCTTTCTGAGTCTTTGTAAAAGACATGCGCGCCAATGCCTCCTTGCACAAGACCTTCCTCCAACTTATCTCTTAATCGAGCAGTCTCCATACAGACATGCTCGAACTGCTCTATCGCATGTTCTAATGCTTCTGCAAGACATACAATTCCCGCAACATTGTCGCTGGAGTGCCCCATCATCATAGGAGGCATGAGAGACTTGGGTTTTGTGATTGCGGCAGCGGCTCCTTTCATCGCATGAAAAAAGGCCCCGTCAAAAGTGAGAAAATCAACATGCAAATCTTGGAAACGAAAGAATTGCCTTCCTAGTATATAAGAGGCATCTACATGCAAAAGCACTCGCTTTTGCTTGCACACCTCTGCTATATCCTGCAGGGGATGTATCACCCCTGTCAGGCCATTTGCCCAAGATAGTGAAACAAGCCCTGTTCTGGGGCGTATGGCCTCTTCTAGCAGCTCTGCTGTCAGCTGCCCCCTGCTGCTGACAGCAGTGAGTTTTCCTGTGCATCCGAGTTTTTCCATTTTCTTCAAAGACAGCAAAATAGGGGCTTCTTCTACATGGGTACTTAATATATGTGTTTTGCCGGATTCGCGTAAAAATTGGGCATACGCATGTAAAAATATTTGCTGCGTGGACTCTGCTGTATTAGCAAAGAAAAAGAGCTGATCCTCTGCGGCCGCTCCTACGTTGTCATAAATCTTATTGATACTAGTGGTAAGAGGAAGGTACTGCTGCTGACCTAGGAGGTGGGGCGCGCTGCTAGAAGCCCAGCACTGCCCTTGAAGAGCGGGTATTTGCTCTAATAAGCTAGCCAAAGGCTTTGTGGCACTGTGATTATCTAAATAAACGCTATCCATCACTTTTCTGCCATAAACCATCTGAGTAATTGTAAATCAAAGGAGATCCTGTATCCATCTCCAACTCCAACACTTGTTCTTTGGACAATTTTTCTATATGCATAACAATGGATCTAAGAGAATTGCCATGAGCAGAGACAAAGACATTTTTTCCTTTTTCTAGGTAGGGCACGATATTTTTCTGAAAGAAAGGAATCGACCGCTTTGCAGTCATAGCTAAGCTCTCACCACCGGGAGGGGCTACGTCATAGCTCCTTCTCCAAATCCTCACTTGCTCTGCCCCATATTTATCTATGGTGTGCTGCTTATTTAATCCTTGCAGCTGTCCATACATTCTCTCATTGAGCTCATCAGCTTTGAAAACGGGTATTAACGTTTTCTTTGTTTCCTCATCATATACCTGAGACCATTCGAATAACTTCCCTTCTTCCTTGCCATGAACAATATAGGCTATTTTCCCGGAGCTATGTTCCGCCATCACTAAGAAAGCCGTCATCTGCGCACGAATCAATGTAGAAACAAAAATGACATCCATGGGGATATGGGAAATTTTCTTTCCCCCTTCTAGAGATTCCTGGATCCCCTCCATACTCAAAGGGATATCTACCCACCCGGTGAACAAGTTTTGCTTGTTCCATACGGACTGGCCATGTCGCATTAAAATTAATTTTGCCACTTTTTTTCCCATAGAAACGCCCTCGACATCATAGATTAACAAAAATATAATCGAAAAACGGTTATTTCTACATGAAATAAAAAACTCTACCACGCCGTTTCAGAATCATTGAATTTCGAAAAAGGAAGAATTAAACAGGAAGCTCATTATCCATTACAATGTGGACCGTCCAAGCGCCTTTTTCCTGTCTCAGCCAAACCTGACGCTCTCCTTCTAATGAGGAATCCACATCTCCTAAGGGAAAGCTTCCAAGATCGGGCAATTCTTTGAAAGAAACAACTCCATTTTTGATATTTCCCATCAGACGCATGGGATCCTCCTCTGTCATTGCACGCGGCGCAGCTGGATATCCCGGATACCACTCTTCAAGCAAGCTCGGATATTGATCCGCCAGCAGATCAAAAGGTATTTCTTCACAAATCAGATTGTCTTCTATGAGTTGCCGGAGCATTTCTAATGGCAAATCTTGCTCTGTACAAGGAACAGTAACTTCACAACTATCTGCATGGTTTCTTTTTTGTTTTCCCATAGAATCCCCCTAGGTATTTTTTAAGCGAGCTAGTTTAGCCCACATAAGGATTTTAACACATAAAAGATTTTACACATATATGACCGCAATGGAAAATGACGAAAAAAACCGAACTTATTGTCTTTTTATTTTGCCCTCCTATATAGTATTTCCCATGGAAACAAAAAAAAGACTT